>CANHAW010000018.1 GCA_947458675.1 Beijerinckiaceae bacterium | reverse complement strand
CAGCTTTACGACGGAAAGAATTTTCCGGTTGTTCATGCCGATCTCTACCGCATCAAATCGCCCGATGAATTGACCGAGCTTGGCTGGGAAGAGGCGGCAGACGGCGCGCTTCTTCTGGTCGAATGGGCAGAACGCGCCGGCGATGAATTGCCCGCCGACCGCCTCGATATTGCGCTCGAACTCTCGACCCGCAAGGACAGTAGCTATCGACGCGCCACATTGACAGGCACAGGCGCCTTTGCGCCGCGTCTGGCGCGCGCCATGTCGGTGGATGCACTGCTTGCGCGTGCAGGATGGAGCAAGGCAAAACGCAGTTTCATGCTGGGCGATGCCTCGACACGCGCCTATGAACGACTGGAAATGGACGATGGCCGCCGCGCCATTCTGATGATCTCACCGAAACGGCCCGATGGACCGCCGGTGCGTTTCGGCAAGCCCTATAGCGCCATTGCGCGGCTGGCAGAAGATATTGCGCCTTTCATCGCAATCGACCGGGCGCTGATCTCGGAAGGATTTTCTGCGCCCCTGATCTATGCCGAAGATAAAGCGAATGGTCTTGCCATTCTCGAAGATCTGGGCGCGCAGGCCATTGTCGATGAAAATGGGCCGATCCCCGAGCGCTATGGCGCTGCCATTGGCGTTCTTGCGCGGCTGCATTCGCGCGTCTTGCCCGACAAAATCGAGGCGACGCCTGAAGCCTATAAAATTCCACCCTATGACCTCGAAGCTCTCACCATTGAAATAGAACTTCTGATCGACTGGTATGCGTCCCATATCGAAAAGGTCAATCTCGCCTCGGGTGCGCGCGCAACCTTCATCAATATCTGGCGCGAGACGCTGACGGAGATTGTTGCTGGTCCACGCAGCTGGAGCTTGCGCGATTATCATTCGCCCAATCTCATCTGGCTTCCCGAGCGTGAGGGCCACAGATGCATCGGAATTATCGATTTCCAGGATTGCGTGATGGGCCATCCGGCCTATGACGTGGCCTCGCTCCTGCAGGATGCGCGTGTGACGGTCAGCGATGCGCTGGAAATGAAATTGCTCGGCCAATATTTGCGCCAGCGGCGCGAGAGCGATCCGGATTTCGACATAGCCGCCTTTGCCCGTGCCTATGCGATCATGGGCGCACAGAGGGCGACAAAGGTTCTCGGCATTTTCGCGCGCCTCGACAAGCGTGACGGCAAGCCGCAATATCTGGCCCATATTCCCCGCATCCGCGCCTATCTGCGCAAGGACCTTGCCCATCCAGCCCTCGCGGCCGTGAAAAACTGGATGGAAACGCATCTGCCGCAAGCGCTTGCAGACGAGGCAACATGACGGGGCGCGAGCAACCCGACACAGCGATGGTTTTTGCCGCGGGGCTGGGAACCCGCATGCGGCCGATTTCAAATACGATCCCCAAACCCCTTGTGAAAGTTGCCGGCCGCACACTGCTGGACCATTGCCTCGATCTTTTCGCCGAAGCCGGCGTCAAACGCGCCATTGTCAACGTCCATTACCTTGCCGATCAGATCGAGACGCATTTGCAGGGCCGCACAGAACCGCAGATCATCATTTCCGACGAGCGCGAAAAATTGCTGGATCAAGGCGGCGGTATTCGCAAGATCCTTCCCTTGCTCGACGGCAAGCCGTTTTTTCTCTGCAATACGGATGCTTTCTGGATCGAGGGTGCGCAATCGAACATTCTGCGTCTCGCGCAAATGTGGGATCCGGCGCGGATGGATGCGCTGCTTCTGGTTGCAGCAACCAGCCATTCCATCGGTGTCGATTGGTCTGGCGATTTCGACATGGACAAAAACGGTCGCCTGACCAAGCGCGACCCGCGCAATGTCGCCCCCTTCGTTTATTCAGGCGTGGCCATTATCAAGCCGGAACTCTTCGCGCATGAAACGCGCGATGTCTTCCGCCTCGCACCATTCTTTTTCGAAGCGGCCGAAAAGGGACGCCTGTTCGGCCTGCGTCTCGATGGCCTGTGGCTGCATGTCGGCACGCCTGAAGCTATTGCAGAAGCCGAAACGGCCATTTCCCGATCAAAGGAGTGAGGAGGGCCGATGGCGCGCAATCCTCGCATCCTCTCAATCCCTGCCGGCGCACCCTTTCTGGCAACTTTCGCTGACAGGCTGCTTGCCGGCAAAGTGATCGAGGCAATCGGCCCGCATACGCCGCCGCTCGAATTTTCCGCGATGACGATTTATGTCCCGACGCGACGCGCTGCGCGGGCGCTTGCCGTTGAAATTACCAAACGGCTTCCCGGCCCCGCCGTGCTGCTGCCAAAAATTATTCCGCTCGGTCATCTGGAAAATATCGAAACGGCGCTGATTTTCGATCCCTTTCAGGATTTTTCAGCCGATGCGCCTGAGTCCATCGATCCGATCGACCGTCGCCTTGCGCTGATGCATCTGATCCATGTCTGGGCACAAAAGCTTGCCCATGCGATCACCCATTTCGAAGGCGGCGAAATCCGCACCGACCCCAATGAGGCGCTGCTTGTCGCACAAGCTCCCGCGCAGGCATGGCATCTGGCTGGCGATCTTGCTGCGCTGATCGATGAAATGATCGTCGAAGGCGCTGACTGGACGCGATTGCAAAATCTTGCGCCGCATGAATTCGACAAATACTGGTCGGTGACCATCGAATTCCTGAAAATTGCCTCGCAATATTGGCCGGCTGAATTGAAAGAACGCGGCCTTGTCGATCCACCCGAGCGCCAACGCCTGCTGGTGGAGCGCGAAATTGAGCGGCTTTCGCGCGAGGGATTTGTCGATCCTGTCATCGCCATCGGCTCGACCGGCACCAATCAGGCAACTGCGCGTTTGCTGGCCTCCATTTCAAGGGCCAGAAACGGCGCTGTCGTCCTGCCAGGCCTCGACAAAAATATAGATACGCACAGCTTCTCACTGATAGCCGGCGATCCAGCCAATGGTCTTGATCCTGCCGCAAGCCATCCGCAGGCTGCGCTCAACCGGCTTCTGCCTGTGCTGGGCGTCACGCGCGACAATGTCAATGAACTTGGCGCCATCAGGGCGTCTTTGGTCACGCGCATGGAACTTGTGAGCGAGGCTTTCCGCCCAGCTGACACGACAGAAAACTGGCGCAATTACATTGCGCGCACGGATCAACAGAAAATCTCTGACGCGCTTGCCGGGCTCAGCATGATTGTGGCGGCAGACGAGCGCGAAGAGGCCTTGGCGCTGGCGCTCAATATGCGCGCCATCCTTGAGACACCTGGAAAAACCGCTGCTCTCATCACGCCCGATCGGGCGCTGGCTCGCCGGGTTCGCGCAGAACTTATGCGCTGGAACATAGAGGTCGACGATTCAGGCGGCGAACCCTTGGCGACATCGAGCTATGGCGTGCTCGCCCGGCTCGCACTCACTGCCGCTGGTGCACCATACAAACCCCGAGAATGGATCGCGCTGCTCGCCCATCCGCTCGTTCATCTGAATTGGCCGCGCGAGACATTACGCGAGCTGGCGAGACTGCTTGAAACAGGCGTCCTGCGCGGCGTTCTCACCCATCGCGACAATCCACGCGATATGGTTGCCGCAGCACGCGCTGCGGCAAGCGACAAATATGCTCACCCCGCCATTCAGCGCATGAGCGATCAACAATGGGCTGCCATAGATGAT
Source organism: Beijerinckiaceae bacterium (assembly GCA_947458675.1). Lineage (GTDB taxonomy): Bacteria > Pseudomonadota > Alphaproteobacteria > Rhizobiales > Beijerinckiaceae > Terripilifer. The sequence goes on along the minus strand of CANHAW010000018.1, from coordinate 9,804 downwards.
CTCGTCATGCGTCTTGTCGCTGCCCTGCAGCCCTTGCAGGCGCGTGAGGACAAGACAAATCTGCGCCATCATATCGAGGCTCATCGGGCAACGCTCGCACGATTGACCGAAGGGGCATTGCGCCAGGATGAGAGTTTCGAATCATTCGAAATGCTCTTCAGCAAAATTTCAGAAACCGACCGCGGCAATGTGCCGTTCGGTGCGCATGATTATGCCGCGCTCGTCGATCATGTCATGCGCGAAGAAATTGTGCGCGGCCCAGCACATGCTCATCCGCGCCTGAAAATCCTCGGCCTGCTTGAGGCCCGGCTCATCGAAGCCGATGTCATGCTGCTTGCCGGCCTCGACGAGACGATCTGGCCGCCGCAGACGGAAACAGGCGCTTTTCTCAATCGCCCGATGCGTGCCGAACTTGGCCTCACGCCGCCCGAGCGGCGCATCGGCCAGACAGCGCATGATTTCATTCAGGCGCTGGGCAGCGAACATGTCGTGATCAGCCGTGCCATGAAGCGGGGCGGCTCACCAAGCGTGCCTTCGCGCTTCCTGCAACGGCTTGAGGCGCTGGCGGGCGATGCTTTTGCCATTTGCAAAATGCGCGGCGAAGAATGGCTGGCGCTGGCACGCCGCATCGATCGGCCCCAAAACATCATGCCTGTGGCGCGGCCCGAACCGAAGCCGCCACTCGACCTGCGCCCAGACAGTTTGAATGTCACCGATATCGAGACCCTGCGGCGCGACCCTTATGCCATCTTCGCCAAACATGTCCTGAAACTCGCCAAGCTGGAAAAAATTGGCGCTGAACCCGGCGCGCGCGAAGCAGGCACGCAAATCCACGATGTGCTCGCAGAATTTGTGATCCGTCATCCCCACGGCGATCTGCCGGAGGATTCGCTTGAACAATTGCATGACCTTGCGCGCGAAAAACTTTCTGACCTTCTCAAGGACGCCGATTATCGCGCCTTTCACTGGCCACGGATCGAGGCGGGCCTGTCACTCTGGCTTGATTGGGAAAGCGAGCGACGGGCTGATCTCATCGACAGCAAAATCGAACTTTACGGCCGCCTGACATTCAATCTTGCCGATGGCAGCGCATTTTCTCTGCGCGGCAAGGCCGATCGCATCGATCTGATGGCCGGCGGCAGCTGCGAGATTATCGATTATAAAACCGGAAAGCTCCCCACAGAAAAAGAAATTGCTGCAGGCTTTGCGCCGCAATTGCCGCTTGAAATGATCATGGTGAAACAGGGCGCCTTTACAGCCGTTGGCGCTCTCGATGTGCGCAATGCCATGCATGTCAAATTTGGCGATGGCGCTGTCCCGATTGCTGGCAAAAAAGGCGATGCGGGTGCCATTGCGCAGGAAAATTTCGACGGGCTTGTGGCGCTGCTCAACCAGTTCCGGGATGAGGCGACACCCTATATTCCGCGCCCGTTCCCGCAATTTCTTGGCCGCTTCTCCGATTACGATCATCTCGCACGCGTCAAGGAATGGTCAGCCGGCTCAAGCGAGGGGGATGAGTCATGAGCCAGCGCGCAATCCCCGCCAGAACGCGCGAACTGCAGGCGCGCGCCTCGGATCCTGATTTTTCGGCATGGGTTTCAGCCAATGCGGGATCCGGCAAAACGCATGTTCTGGCCACGCGGGTCGTGCGCCTCTTGCTGCAGCGCGTACCGCCGTCGCGCATTCTCTGCCTGACATTCACCAAGGCTGCAGCCGCCAATATGTCGATGCGGGTATTTTCCATTCTTTCCAAATGGACAATTCTCGAAGATTCAAAACTGCGCGAACAGATTCTGGCCACGGGCGAAACCAATATCGAAGACGAACAGCTCGTCTTTGCACGCCGCCTTTTTGCCCGCACGGTCGAGACGCCCGGCGGACTGAAAATCCAGACCATCCATGCTTTCTGCGAGAAGCTGCTGCATCTGTTTCCCTTTGAGGCAAATGTTCCGGCGCGTTTTGAAGTGATCGAGGATCTGCGCCGCACCGAGCTTCTGGAAGAGGTGCGACGCGAGACGCTTGCCCGTGCCATTTTCGATGAACAGGCACTGGGTCGCGCTTTGCGCCTTCTGGCATCCGAAACGAGCAGTTCGAGTTTTAAAGAACTTATCGATGACGCACTCGGTAATCAGGATCTCCTGCATGCCGCCCGCCAGCTTGAGGCGCGCGAAGGCGAAGGCGCCTATCTGGGCCTGCTGGCCGGCGCGCTCGGCATCGAAAAGGGCGAGAGTGTCGACAGCCTTGAGCAAGAGATGGTGACGGGAGGGCTGCTTGGCCAGAATTGCGAAGATCTTCTTTCCATTCTGAGCACAGGCAAGCCGACCGATATTAAACTGGCGCAAAACATCGGCGCTGCCTTGAGAGCCGAGGCCATCAAGAAAAAACTTTCCGCCTATGAACCGCTTTTCATCACGAAAAGCGATCAGACAAAGCGCAAGACACTCATCACGAAAGGCATTTCCGGTCCCTATCCGCAGGTTCTCCTGCAATTGGAGGCCGAACAGGAACGTATTTTTGCATTATGTGAAAAACGCAAGGCAGCGCATGTCGGCATGCGCACGGGTGCATTGATCGCGCTGGTGGGCGAAATTCTCGCCGCCTATCGTCGTGCCAAAAATACCCGCGGCTTGCTTGATTTTGGCGATTTGATCGAGGCGACCAGCCGCCTGCTGAAACGCACCGATGCAGCCTGGGTCTTGCATAAGCTCGATCGCGGCATCGATCATATTCTGGTCGATGAAGCCCAGGATACATCGCCCGAACAATGGGACATCCTGACAGCCATTGCGGAGGAATTTACCGCAGGAGAAGGTGCGCGCAATCGCGAGCGCACTTTCTTTGCCGTTGGCGATGAAAAGCAATCGATCTTCTCGTTCCAGGGCGCAGCACCGCGTCAATTCAACGAAATGCGTCAGATCTTCGAGCGCCGCAGTGCACAGGCGGGCAAGCCGTTTGAATTCATCGAACTCAAACGCTCTTTCCGCTCCGCGCCCGGTATTCTGGAAACTGTCGATACGATCTTCAAAGTCGAGGCCCATTATCGCGGGCTGGAAGCCGACCAGAAAGCCACGGTTCACGAAGCCTGGAAAGAAGATCTGCCAAGCGTGATCGAACTCTGGCCGCTGGTGCAGGCCAGCGTCGCAGATGAACCGAAAGACTGGCGCATGCCGCTCGATGCGCGCGCGCCCAATGATCCGCCCATGGTGGTGGCGCGTCGCATTGCAACAGAAATTGCAGCCTGGCTTGCGCCCGATGCAATTGAATCGGTTGAAGATCATGACAGCGGTGGACGCCGGCGGATCAGGCCGAGCGACATTATGATTCTGGTGCGCAATCGCGGGCCTTTCTTCGATTCAATCATTCGTGCTCTCAAGGAAGCCCGCGTGCCTGTTGCCGGCGCCGACCGGCTCAAGCTCACGCAACATATTGCCGTGATGGATCTGATGGCAGCCGGTCGCGCAGCGCTACTGCCTGATGACGATCTGATGCTGGCGACCATTTTGAAATCGCCATTTTTGGGCCTGACTGACGAAGATCTCATCGCCCTTGCGCCCAACCGCAAGGGATCGCTTTTCGAGGCGCTTGGCGCATCCGACAATCCGCTCTACCGCAAGGCTCATGCGCGGATCGAGACATGGCGCGACAATGCGCGTCAGCTCACGCCGTTTTTCTTCTACTCGCAAATTCTGTCCGCCGAGCGCGGCCGTCACGCCATGCTGGCACGGCTGGGGCCGGAAGCGGGCGACGCCATGGATGAATTTCTGCGATTGGCGCTCGATCATGAAACGCGCGAGCCACCCTCGCTGGTGAATTTTCTCGGCGCGCTGGAAACAATCGATCTCGAAGTGAAACGCGACATGGAAGCCGGCGCCAATGCCGTGCGCGTCATGACCGTCCATGCCTCGAAAGGCCTCGAAGCCAAGATTGTGTTTCTCGCAGATACATGCGGCCTGCCGACAGGACGGCACGATCCGAAAATCTATGCCGTCAACGGCGGCCAGTTCGGCCCGGTTCTCGCGTGGTCGCCCGGCAAGAAACACGAGCCCCAGGCGCTCGGGCTGGCGCGCGAGGATGTGCGACGGCAGGCCGAAGAAGAATATCGCCGCCTGCTCTATGTCGCCATGACGCGCGCGGAAGAGCGGCTCACCATCGCCGGCTTCCTCGGCAAGACCGCGCTCAAGGAGGGCTCCTGGTATCAGATGATCGAAGCGGCGCTCAGCTCGCAGCTCAAGGAAGTGCCGGCGCGCTGGGATCCGTCGGAGAAAATCCTGCGGCGCATCGCCGGCGACATGAGCCGCCTGAGCGCTCTCGGGCCCCTGCCTGCGTCCTTGCCAGAGACCAGCCTGCCGGACTGGATCGGGCAGGCCGCACCAAAAGAAGCTGCTCCCGTTCGCCCGCTGACGCCCTCAACGGCGCTGGCGGCCGCCGACCGGCTTGAGCCCGAACCGCGCGAGCCGACAAGCTTTGCCGCCACGGCGGCGCGTGCGGGCAGGCTTGTCCACGGCCTGCTTCAACATCTGCCAGATCTGCCTGCCGGCCATCGCGCTGCGGCCGCGCAGCGCTTTCTTGCCCAGCGCGCCGATGGATTCGATGCCGAGATGCGCGAAAAGCTGGTCGCCCAGGCGCTCGACACGCTCAATGCCCCCCTGCTCGCGCCTTTATTCGCCGCAGGCTCGCAGGCAGAAGTCGGCATTGGCGGGCGCGTGCCCCTGCCCGATGGGCGCCAGATCGACATTTCAGCCCAGATCGACCGGCTGGCGATCGGGGAGAGCGAAGTCCTGATCGCCGATTTCAAGACCGGGCGGCCACGCCTGCCCGCCGAGACGCCGCCAACCTATCTCGCCCAGCTCGCCCTCTATCGCGCCGCTCTTGGCCCGCTTTACCAGGGCAAACAGGTCCGCTGCTTTCTGGTCTGGACGGAAGGGCCTGTGGGACATGAGGTTCCCGCCGCCATGCTCGATGCGGCGCTGCTTGACGTTCAGCGGGCGCGTTTCTAGGTTCCAAACACATTGCGGGTTCTCCCGCGCCGATTCCAGACGGGGGATTCCATGACCGAGAAAGTCACCGACGCCAGTTTCGAAGCCGACGTGCTGCAATCCACCGAGCCAGTCGTGGTGGATTTTTGGGCCGAATGGTGTGGCCCCTGCCGCATGATCGCCCCCGCCCTCGACGAGATTTCGAAGGAAATGGCCGGAAAAGTGAAAATCGTGAAGATGAATGTCGATGAAAATCCGGGCGTACCCGGCAAATTCGGCATTCGTTCGATCCCGACGCTCATGCTGTTCAAGGACGGCAAGCTCGCCAGCCAGAAGGTCGGCGCCGCCCCCAAGGGTGAGCTTTCCAAGTGGATAGCGTCCTCGATCTGAGCTTGGCTTGCAGAAAACAGGAAAAGGGCCGCAGCAGCGGCCCTTTTTCATTTCATGTCGCAGGGCGACCGCTTTAAGGTCGCTCATCCTTGAACCAGAACAGAAGAACCCATGGCACAGGCACCCCGGCCCGTCGGCCCCGGCGATCACATCTTCCTCGTCGATGCGTCGAATTTCGTCTTTCGCGCTTTCTTCCAATCGATCCGCCAGCCCGACAAATATAATTACCGCTCCGACCGGCTGCCGACCGGTGCCGTGCGCCTGTTTGCGACAAAGCTCTTTCAATTCATCCGGGAGGGTGCCGGCGGAATCAAGCCGACGCATCTCGCCATTATTTTTGACAAGTCGGAGAATTCGTTCCGCAAAGAACTCTATCCCGAATACAAGGCCAATCGATCGGAGCCGCCGGAAGATCTCATTCCGCAATTTCCGCTGATGCGCCGCGCCGTGAGCGCCTTCGGCCTGACCCCGATTGAACAGGACAAATATGAAGCGGACGATCTGATCGCGACTTATGCCCGACAGGCGCGCGAACGCGGCGCCGATGTGCTGATCATTTCGGCCGACAAGGATCTCATGCAGCTGATCCAGCCGGGTGTGGCCATGTTCGATCCCGCCTCCGGCGAGAAAGGCAATGCCGGGGCGCGTGAAGAGCGCCGCATCGGCGAGGCCGAAGTGGTTGAATATTTCGGCGTCAAACCAGATCGCGTTGTCGATGTGCAGGCCTTGGCCGGCGATTCCACCGACAATGTACCGGGCGCCAGGGGCATTGGCGTGAAAACGGCCGCCCAGCTCATCACCGAATATGGGGATCTCGAAACGCTGCTCGCCCGCGCGCATGAAATCAAACAGCCAAAACGCCGCGAGACACTGACTGATCCGGAAGGTGTGAAACTGATCCGTGTTTCGCGCGAATTGGTCAAACTCGTCGATGACGTGCCGCTGCAAACATCCATCGACGATCTCACTCTGTTTGAGCCCGACGGCCGCCAGCTGGTGGCTTTCTTGAAGGCGCTTGAATTCACGACCATCACCAAACGCGCCGCTGAAATCTATGGCGTGGATGCAAATGAAATCGAGCCCGATCCGGACCTCCTCGGGCCTGCGGGATGGCGTGGACGCAATGGCGAAACGATTGCGCCGCCAGCCGTTGCAGAAAACAAGGCCATGCCGGACGATGCCTCTGCGCGCGCACCGACAGCACCCGGCGAACCGGCCGGATTCACGCCGACAAAACTGGCGCATGAGCGGATTGAACAAGCAGCGAAAAGCGAGATTGCGCGCGATCGTTATGAAACATTGCGTGACATGACCCAGCTCGAGGTCTGGCTCGCCGAAGCTTATGAAACAGGCGCTTTTGCAATCGACACGGAAACGACGTCGCTGGATCCGATGCAGGCAGAACTTGTCGGCATTTCAATCTGCACTGCGCCGGGGCGCGCCTGCTATATTCCTCTCGCCCATCGCGGCGAAGGCAATGGCGATCTCTTCGGTGGCAATGATCGCCTGCCCGATCAACTCGATTGCCAGGCCGTTATCGAAAAACTGAAGCCTCTGCTCGAAGATCCCGGCGTGATCAAGATCGCGCATAATATGAAATACGATTGGCAGATTTTCAAAGCCTATGGCATCGAAATGCGTGCCATCGACGATACAATGCTGATGTCCTATGTGCTGGACAATGGCCTCAACGGTCACGGCATGGACGAACTTGCCGCCAAACATCTCAATCACACAACCATCCCGTTCGGCGAAGTGGCCGGTACAGGCAAGAACTTTATCGGCTTTGCGCGTGTCTCAATCGGCAAAGCCAGCGAATATGCAGCCGAAGACGCCGATGTCACTTTGCGCCTCTGGCGCCTGTTCAAGCCGCGGCTTGTCGCCGAACGCATGACGAATGTCTACGAGACGCTCGACCGCGCGCTCGCGCCGGTTCTGGCACATATGGAACAGCGCGGCGTCTCCATCGATCGTGCAATTCTCTCGCGCCTGTCGGGAGAATTTGCACAAAGCATGGCGCGGCTCGAGGCCGAAATCCATGAACTTGCAGGCGAGACTTTCAACCTCGGCTCACCCAAACAGCTGGGCGACATTCTCTTTGGAAAAATGGGTCTGCCTGGGGCTAAAAAGACGGCAACCGGCGCATGGTCGACCTCCGCCAGCGTGCTCGACGAGCTTGCCGAACAGGGCCATGAATTGCCCTCGCGCATTCTTGAGTGGCGACAGCTTGCAAAGCTCAAGAGCACCTATACGGATGCGCTGCCCGATTATGTCAATCCGCGCACCAAGCGCGTGCATACAAGTTTTTCCATGGCGCTGACGACGACGGGGCGACTGTCTTCATCCGAGCCCAATCTGCAAAATATCCCCGTACGCAACGAAGAAGGCCGCCGCATCCGCACGGCCTTCATTCCCGCAGCGGGCAAGAAAATTCTCTCGGCCGATTATTCGCAGATCGAATTGCGGATCTTGGCCCATGTCGCCGATATCCCGCAATTGCGTCGCGCCTTTTCCGACGGGCTCGACATTCACGCCATGACGGCATCCGAAATGTTCGGCGTGCCGATTGAGGGCATGCCCTCTGACGTGCGTCGCCGCGCCAAGGCCATCAATTTCGGCATCATTTACGGCATTTCAGCTTTCGGCCTTGCCAATCAGCTGGGCATCGGCCGCGAGGAAGCGGGCGCCTATATCAAGAAATATTTCGAGCGCTTTCCGGGCATCCGCGACTATATGGAAGAGACGAAAAAACGGGCGCATGAGAACGGCCTGGTGACGACGATCTTCGGCCGCAAATGCCATTATCCGCGCATCAATGCCGGCAATCCGGCCGAGCGAGCCTTCAACGAGCGGGCCGCCATCAATGCGCCGATTCAGGGCTCTGCCGCCGACATCATTCGCCGCGCGATGATACGTATGGATGATGCTCTTGCAGAGGCAAGACTTTCCGCACAAATGCTTCTGCAGGTGCATGACGAGCTCGTCTTCGAAGTGGCCGATGCGGAAGTCGAGGCAACCATCAAAGTGGTTCGCAAAGTGATGGAAGATGCACCCCATCCCGCCGTTCAACTTTCTGTGCCCTTGCAGGTGGACGCCAAGGCTGCAGCCAATTGGGATGAGGCGCATTAGCGCCCCTTGATTGAGCGCAGCCTTTGCGCGATGTTCCCTTCGTCGCCGCCTCGTCATTGCGAGGAGCACAGCGACGAAGCAATCCAGAGCGCGCGGCGGTTCTGGATTGCTTCGCTTCGCTCGCAATGACGGACTGCCACAAAACGGAGAAAGCGCGTGAAGGCAATCATTCCGGCTATGGCTATGACTCTGGCCCTCGGCCTTGCTTCGCCGGCCTTTGCAGCTGACGGGCTGAATGGCGCGAGCATGTCGCTCTTCTGGTCCATTCCCTTTGCCGGCATGCTGCTCTCGATTGCGCTTGGACCTCTGCTCTTTGCCGATATTTGGCATCATCATTACGGAAAAATTTCCGCTTTCTGGGCGGCGCTGATTCTTCTTCCCATGCTTTTCATGCATGGGGCGGGCACGACGGCGGCCATCGTCTTTCACACGGCAGCGCTCGAATATATTCCCTTCATCCTGATGCTGACGGCGCTTTTCACTGCAGCCGGCGGGCTCGTCGTTCGCGGCAATCTGCATGGCTCGCCTGTGCTCAATACGGGCCTGCTGGCCATCGGCACTGGCCTTGCGAGCGTGATTGGCACGACAGGCGCGGCCATGATCCTCATTCGCCCGCTTTTGCGCGCCAATGACAGTCGCAAGCACAATGTGCATGTCGTCGTCTTTTTCATTTTTCTGGTTGCCAATATCGGCGGCTCGCTCACACCCATCGGCGACCCGCCGCTGTTTCTTGGTTTTCTGCGCGGCGTCGATTTCACCTGGACATTGGTGCATCTGTGGCCACAAACGCTCTTTTGCTCCATCATCCTGCTTGGTCTTTTCTTCCTGATCGACAGCTGGCTCTATCGCAAGGAAGGCATTGTCGCCCCCGAACCGACGCCTGATTCACGTGTCCATGTCACGGGCCTCGTCAATCTTGCGCTGATCGGTGTGGCCATTGGCGCGATCGTTCTCAGCGGCGTCTGGAAACCCGGCATAACCTTCGAAATTCTGGGCACAAAAGTGCAGCTGCAAAATCTCGTGCGCGAAGGCGTGATGATTGTAGTGACTTTCGCCTCGCTCGCCCTGACGAAAAATGCCGATCGCGACATGAATGGATTCGAATGGGGGCCGATCGAGGAAGTGGCAAAGCTTTTCGCTGCCATTTTCATCACCATCGTGCCGGTCATGGCCATGCTTGCAGCAGGCAAAAACGGCGCCTTTGCACCGCTCGTCGCGCTGGTGAGCGATGCGAATGGAGCACCCAACAATGTCGCCTATTTCTGGCTCACAGGCGCGCTTTCGTCCTTCCTCGACAATGCGCCGACCT
>CANHAW010000017.1 GCA_947458675.1 Beijerinckiaceae bacterium | reverse complement strand
GGGGTCATGATCTGCCGGGCCGCCCTTCTTTCGGCAGATTGGTGCGGCAGATCTTGCAGCATGTGCCGGGACTCGAGCGGCTGCGCGTGTCGTCGATCGATTGCATCGAGGCCGATGAGGCTTTGTTCGACGTCATTGCGCGCGAGCCGCGCTTCATGCCGCATCTGCATCTCTCCCTGCAGGCCGGCGACGATATGATCCTCAAACGGATGAAGCGCCGCCATGCCCGCGATGAAGCGATTGAATTTTGCACCCGCGTACGCGCCCTGCGGCCCGACATTGTGTTCGGTGCGGATTTCATCGCCGGCTTCCCGACCGAGACCGACGACATGTTTGCCCGCACGCTCGATCTGGCGGATGAATGCGGGCTGACGCATCTCCATGTCTTTCCCTATTCGCCACGGCCGGGAACGCCAGCCGCCCGCATGCCGCAGGTTTCTCGTGAAACAGTGAAGGACCGCGCCCGGCAGCTGCGCGAAAAGGGTGCAACCCTGTTTTCGGCCCATCTCGCCCGCCAGCAGGGCCGCCGGCTACGTGTCCTGACCGAACGGGGCGGCAATGGCCGGGCAGAGGATTTCACCCCCGTCGCCACGCCGGGCCTTGAAGCCGGCCAGATCATCGAGGCCATAGCGGCAGGCCATGATGGCGCGCGTCTGCTTCTCGCGCCATCGTGACCCCCCTTATCCAGATGTCGCTGTTTGCGCTTGCGCTCTGAAGCGTTAGCTTCAGCCCCGACCGGCGGGTAAAAACCGCGCGGCTTTAAAGTCCGGAGGAATGTTCATGAAATTTCGCAGCCTTCTCGCCATCGCGGCCGCTTTTGTCGCGATCGCTCCCGCTGCCGCGCAGGACTATCCCAACAAGCCTGTCACCGTGATCGTGCCCTTTGCTGCGGGTGGGCCGACCGATGTGGCTGCGCGCATTTACGGCGAGTTTTTCTCGCGCACGCTCGGACAGCAATTTGTGATTGAAAATGTGGCCGGCGCCGGCGGCACCACGGGTGCCTTGCGCGCCTCGCGCGCCACGCCCGATGGCTATACGATTTTCGTACACAATGTCGCGCCGCATGTGGCAGGCCCGGCGCTCTATCCCTCCGCGCAATATGATCCGGTGAAGAATTTCGAGCCGATCGGCACTCTGGCTTTTGCGGCCCATTACATTGTCGTCAAGAAAGACCTGCCGGCGAAAGATCTGAAGGAATTCATTGCCTTCGCCAAGGCCAATCCCGGCAAGCTGAATTATGGTTCGGCGGGTGCGGGTTCGGCGACGCATCTGGCTTGCGTGCTGTTTGGCCAGCAGACCGGCACGGAGATCACCCACGTGCCCTATCGCGGCACGGGTCCGGCGCTGAACGATCTGGTTTCCGGCACGCTCGATTTCATGTGTGACCAGGGTCTCAACATGATGGGCCAATACAGAGGCAATACGGTGCGCGTCCTGGCGGTTGCGCAGGCCAATCGCTTCCCCGGCCTGCCGGACATTCCGACAGCGGCGGAAGCCGGATTGCCGGGCTATGAGGTCTCTGCCGCGACCGCCATGTATGCGATTGCAGGCACGCCCAAGCCGATCCTCGATCGTCTCTCCGCCACCATGCAGGCTGCCTATAAGGATGCCGCCACGCGCAAGCGTATCGAGGATCTGGCCTCCGAAATGCCGGGTGCGGGTCAGGATACGCCGGCTGCGCTTGGCGCCTTCACCGTGCGGGAGACCGCGCGTTGGACCGAGGCGATCAAGAAGGGCAATATCAAGGCCCAGTAAGATTATTCGCACTCCCCTTCTCCCGCTCAGCGGGAGAAGGGTTTGGCTCAGGCGCCCACCCACAGGCTTGCAGCAATTCGCGCATATGTTCGGGCGCCGGCGCATTCACCTTTACCGGCGATTTGTCGCCGCCCAGCGGAATGCTGATCGCATATGCATGCAGATGCAAAGGCAGTGCGCTTTCGCGCCCCGCACTTCCATAAATCGGATCGCCGACAATCGGCCACCCAAGAGCGGACGAATGGACGCGCAATTGATGCGTGCGTCCGGTGAGCGGCTGAAATTCGATCCAGGCGATTTTCTGGTCCCTGTATTCGCCGCGGCCCAAAACCTTCCAGAGCGTTTTTGAGGGCTGGCCGAGCGGGTCGACTTTCATCCACCAGCCGCGACCGGCATCGAGCCGGCCGAGCGCCAAATCGATCAGCCCTTCATTTTCCCCCGGCCCGTCTTCCACAATGGCCCAATAGGTTTTGGCGACCTTGCCATGTTTGAACAGGCCGCCGATTTTCTCGAGCGCCTTGCGATGGCGGCCAAGCACCAGGCAGCCGGATGTGTCGCGGTCGAGCCGGTGGGCGAGCGCGGGCGGGCGTGGCAGGCCAAAGCGCAGGGCGTCAAAATAATCCTCGAGGCTTTCGCCCCCCTTTGGGCCGCGATGGACGGGAATGCCCGCCGGCTTGTCGAGGACCAGGATCAATCCGTCACGATAGAGGAGCCGGGCATTGATCTCGTCGGGGCTCAATGTTCTTCTCTTCCGGTGCGCGCGCAAAAGGATTATGCGAAGGGCAGGCTTTTGGTGCGCCGCCCCCGGCTGCGCTTCACTGACACATTCGGGACGAGATGGCGAGCGATCAGGGCGACGGGCAGAAGCCGGAAAAGGCCGGGTTTTTCGGGCGGCTATTTAGCCGCAGCGATACGCCTGCGCCTGAGGTGCCGGCCGAGGAAACCAAAAAATCCTGGTGGGAGCGCCTGAGCGGGGGCCTGTCGCGCTCCTCATCCGCCATTGGCCAGGGCATTGCCGACATATTCACCAAGCGCAAGCTCGATGCAGCCATGCTGGACGAGCTTGAGGATGTGCTCATCCAGGCCGATCTCGGCGTCGCCATGGCGACCCGCATCCGCGATGCTGTCGGCAAGGGCCGTTTCGACAAGGATATTGAGCCCGCGGAAGTCAAAAACATTCTCGCCCGCGAAGTCGAGGCAGTGCTGGCCCCCGTCGCACAGCCCATTGCCATTGACGAGACAAAAAAGCCTTTCGTCATTCTGGTGGTGGGCGTCAATGGTTCGGGCAAGACGACGACCATCGGCAAGCTTGCCACCAATTTTGTCCGCGACGGCAGGAAAGTCATGCTTGCCGCCGGCGATACGTTTCGCGCCGCCGCCATTGAGCAATTGCAGATCTGGGGTGCGCGCGTCGGCGCACAGGTGATTGCCCGTCCGCAAGGCGCGGATGCTGCCGGCCTTGCCTATGATGCCATTGTCGCAGCGCAGGAAGAGGGCGCCGACATTCTGCTGATGGATACGGCAGGCCGCTTGCAAAATCGCACCGAGCTCATGGCCGAGCTCGAAAAAGTCGTGCGCGTGATGAAGAAGGTCGATGAAAGCGCGCCCCATGCCGTGCTGCTCGTTCTCGATGCAACGGTTGGCCAGAACGCCTTGTCGCAGGTCGATATTTTCGGCCGCACCGCAGGTGTCACCGGCCTTGTCATGACGAAACTCGACGGCACGGCGCGCGGCGGCATTCTGGTCGCCATTGCGGAAAGATTCAAATTGCCCGTGCATTTCATCGGCGTCGGCGAGGGGGCTGACGATCTCGAACCTTTCACCGCGCGCGATTTCGCCCGCGCCATTGCCGGCCTCGACGGCTAGAAATCCGGACAGAAGAATGAGCGACAACGACATACAGAGAAAGCCGCTGCCGACGCAGGTGCAGCGCAATGCGCAAAATCCGACGCTGAAACTCGTTCTTGAAATGGGGCCTCTGGTTCTTTTCTTCGTGACGAATTGGAAGTTTGGAATTTTCCCCGCAACCGGCGTGCTGATGGCGAGTGTTGTCGCAGCGCTTGGCGTTTCCTGGATCATGACACGGCATCTGCCGGTCATGCCGGTTGTGACTGCCATTGCCGTGGTCTTTTTCGGCGCGCTCACATTCTTTTTTCACGATGAGCTTTTCATCAAGCTCAAGCCGACGATTGTGAATACGATTTTCGGCACGATCCTGCTCGTGGCTTTGGCTCTCAATAAATTGCTGTTGCCCATCGTGCTCGATTCGGTGCTGAAACTGACCGAAGAGGGCTGGCGCAAACTGACGTTGCGCTGGGGATTTTTCTTCTACGTTCTGGCGATCCTGAACGAAGTGGTCTGGCGCACGCAAACCACCGACTTCTGGGTGAGTTTCAAGGCTTTTGGCGTCATGCCCCTCACGATTGTCTTTGCACTGGCGCAGGTTCCGCTCATCATGAAACATGAGCTGAAAGATCCTCAGGCCGGGCAGGACCATTGGTGAGAAAGATGATGAATGCGATCCATCTGACGCCCGGGCTTGCCTGGACATGCCTGCTGGTGGCTGGCCTGTTTGAGATCGGCTGGGCGCTGGGATTGCGTTATTCAGATGGCTTCACGCGGTTTTGGCCGAGCCTGTTCACGCTGGCCAGCATGGCTGCAAGCATGATCCTGCTGGGTCTGTCGCTGAAAATTCTGCCGCTTGGAACAGCCTATGCAGTCTGGACGGGTATTGGCGCCATCGGTACGGCTTTGTTCGGCATTATCCTGTTTGCCGAGCCAGCCACAATCATGCGTCTTGTCAGCATTGTGCTGATTATCTCTGGCATTATCGGCCTGAAACTTTTCAGTTAGCGCGCCCGCGCTGCGGCCTCAATCGCCGGCATCAGTTTTTCGCGCAGGCTTGCCTGTGTGATCGGGCCGACATGTTTGTAGGCAATGGTTCCATCGCCGCGCACGACAAATGTTTCCGGCACGCCATAAGCGCCCCAATCAATTCCCGTGCGGCCTGAGCGATCCGCCCCCATGCGGAAATAAGGATCGCCATATTGCGCAATGAAGCGCCGCGCATTTTGCGGATCGTCCTTGTAGTTCAGGCCGAAAATGCGCACGCCCATGTCCTTGAGTTTGGGATCGCGCGACAATTGCATCAGAAAGGGATGTTCATCGCGGCATGGCCCGCACCAGGATGCAAAAATATTCACCAGCGACACATGGCCCTGTGCCAGATCGGCGCTGGAAAAACCCTCGACGCCCATGCCCTCGATGGCCGGCAGCGTGAATTGCGGCGTTTGCTTGCCGATCAGCGCGGAGGGAAGCTCTTGTGTGTCTTTGGTGTCGAGCCGCACGAGAAACAGGCCCGCCAGAGCAGCAAAGATCAACAGCGGCAGCAGCGCCAGCCATGGCACACGGCGCTTGCCTGTTGTGCCCGCCTCATTCATGGCGCGCTATCCCGCTCGCGCTGGGCATCGCCATATTGGGCGAGTTCGCGTTGCAGGCGGCGATATTCCAGCCAGATGCCGGCGGCAAGCCCGCCAATGGCCACGATGGCAATGATGTAAGACGCCAGAATGAATCCCAGATGAGCGACATTCATGGCGCGCTCTCCGATGTGCTCAGGCGATGGGCGGGGCGCGCCTGCGCTTCGCCGGCGGCGGCCTGAATGGCAAGACGGCGCAAGCGCCGGCGCAGGATTTCATTGCGCGTCGACATGACATGCAATGTTGTGAAAAGCAGCGTGAAGGCGATCCCCATCACCAGCAAAGGCCAGAGCATGGAGGGCGCGATGGTCGGTCCGTCCATGCGGAAGACGGAGGCCGGCTGGTGCAATGTGTTCCACCAATCGACCGAGAATTTGATGATCGGCAGATTGATCACGCCGACAAGCGTAAGAATGGCGGCGGCGCGTGCGGCGCGCGAGGAATCCTCGATCGTCTGCCACAGAGCGATCAGGCCGAGATAAATGACAAAGAGCACGAGCACGGAAGTCAGCCGCGCATCCCACACCCACCAGGTGCCCCACATCGGTTTGCCCCAGAGCGAGCCGGTGACAAGGCAGACGAAAGTGAAAACTGCGCCAATGGGAGCCGCTGCTTTTTGCGCTGCATCCGCCAGCGGATGGCGCCAGACCAATGTGCCCAGTGCCGATGCCGCCATTGTCGCGTAGCAGAACATGGCGAGCCAGGCCGAAGGCACATGGATATACATGATGCGCACGGTCTGGCCCTGCTGATAATCGGCCGGCGCATAGAAGAAGGCGCCCCACATGCCGATGGCGAGTGTCAGCGCAGTCGCGCCCGCAAGCCAGGGCAGGAGCCGCCCGGCAAGACCGAGAAAGAAAGTCGGATTGGCGTATTTCAGCATCGCTTGCCAGATTTATGGCCCCGAGAGGCGGATTGCAATTCGTCGTCTTGTCTCACTCTGACATGTGTCTGAGTGCCGCCGCCACAGCAAAAGGTGCTGCGGCCAATGTCGCAAGACTGAGCGCACAGAGAATGAGGAAAGGCGTCATGAAGGGCGTGGTTGCAGAATTGGCCGCGCCCGCCGCCGAGACGCCGAAAATCAGCACCGGTATGGCGAGCGGCAGGACAAGAATGGCCATCAGCAGGCCGCCCCGGCGCAATGTCACGGTCAGCGCCGCGCCAATGGCGCCCAGCATGCCGAGCGCCGGCGTGCCGGCCAGAAGCGAGATTGTGACGCCGAAAAGCGCCTCGGGTTCGAGCGCCAGCATCAGGCCGAACAAGGGCGCTGCCACCACCAGCGGCAGGCCGGTCACGGTCCAATGCGCGAGGCATTTGACCAGAACGATCAATTCGAGCGGCGTGTCGCCGGTCAGCATCAGATCAAGCGATCCATCCTCGTGATCGGCCTGAAACAGCCGGTCGAGGCCGAGCAATGTCGCCAGCAGGGCGGCGATCCACAGGATGGCCGGGCCGATCCGCGACAGAAGATTGAGGTCGGGTCCGATGGCGAAGGGCACGATGGTGACGAGAATCAGAAAAAAGACGACGCCCATCGTCCCGCCGCCGCCGATGCGGCGCGCGGCCCGGATTTCGCGCAGGAACAGGGCAGAGAGCGGTGCGGGCGTCACGCGGCCACCTCTCTTGAGCCCAGGCTCAATTGGCGGGCGGCAATGGCCAGCGGCGCGTGGGTTGCGGCCACAATCAATCCGCCCGCAGCCAGATGATCGCGCAGCATGGCGTTGAGCAGATCCTGCCCGGCCGCATCGAGCGCAGTCAGCGGCTCATCGAGGATCCAGATCGGCCGGGGCGCGATCAGCAGGCGGGCAAGCCCGACCCGCCGTTTCTGGCCGGCGGACAGATAGGCAACCGGCAGGCCCGCCACTTGCGGAACGCCGAGCTGCGTCAGCGCCTCATCGGGTGAAAGGCCGCTTCCCAGCCCCGGCAGGGCCAGCATGGATTGCCAGAAATGAAGGTTTTCGCGCGCGGTCAGCGCCGGTTTCGAGCCTTCGACATGGCCCAGATAATGTGCGAGCGCGCCCGCTCCGCGCTCCTCCTCACCGGCAAAAATACCCCGCACACGGCCCCGCGCCGGCGGCAGGAAGCCCGCGAGCCCCCGCAAAAGGGTGGATTTGCCGGTTCCATTGGGTCCGGTGACGATCAGCGCCTGACCATTGGCGAGGTCGAAATCCAGCCCCTCGACGAGCAGACGATCCCCGCGACGCAAGGTCAGCCCCGAGGCGATCAGCCGGGTCTCGGGAAACGGGGCTTTCTCCATTCTGTCCGTCACGTCAGGCGGGATCCTTGAACTTGTGTCCGCAGGGCGGCGCGGATCAAAGAGAGTGTTTCTTTTTATTGAACGTATGTCTAATTTTCATCAGACGCACATTCGTTCGTGTAGCGCGTGACGGATAAATTATCTATAAGCCTCGCGCACACTCAACTCTTGTCACTTTCCGGGATGGAATTCGATGGCCTCGCTCGACAGTTTCAAATGCCGCAAGAAGCTCACTGTAGGCGCCAAGACCTACCATTACTTTTCGCTGAAGACCGCTGAAAAGAACGGTCTCAAGGGCATTTCCAACCTGCCGGCGTCGATGAAGGTTCTGCTTGAGAATCTTCT
Organism: Beijerinckiaceae bacterium; assembly: GCA_947458675.1. Lineage (GTDB taxonomy): Bacteria > Pseudomonadota > Alphaproteobacteria > Rhizobiales > Beijerinckiaceae > Terripilifer. The sequence continues at coordinate 5,778 of CANHAW010000017.1, read as the reverse complement.
CCGCTTCGAGGATGGCCGCTCCGTCACCAAGGAAGACATCAAGGGCGTTGCCGAATGGCTCACCAACAAGGGCAAGAAAGAGCGTGAAATCGCCTTCCGTCCCTCGCGCGTCCTGATGCAGGATTTCACCGGCGTTCCCGCCGTTGTCGATCTCGCCGCCATGCGCGATGCCATGACCAAGCTTGGCGGCAATCCGCAGAAGATCAACCCGCTGGTTCCCGTCGATCTCGTCATCGACCATTCGGTCATCGTCGACGAATTCGGCAATGCCAAAGCATTCAAGAAGAATGTCGATCTCGAATATGCCCGCAATGGCGAGCGTTATCGTTTCCTGAAATGGGGCCAGCAGGCCTTTTCGAATTTCTCCGTCGTGCCGCCCGGCACCGGCATCTGCCATCAGGTGAATCTCGAATTCCTGTCGCAGACCGTCTGGACGAAGAAGGAAAAATACAAGCCCGCGCGCGGCGCGGCCTCCACGGTTGAAGTGGCCTATCCCGATTCGCTCGTCGGCACCGATTCGCACACGACCATGGTCAATGGCATGTCGGTTCTGGGCTGGGGCGTGGGCGGCATTGAGGCTGAGGCCTGCATGCTCGGCCAGCCGCTCTCCATGCTGCTGCCGGAAGTTCTCGGCTTCAAACTGACCGGCAAGATGAAGGAAGGCGTGACCGCAACCGATCTTGCGCTCACCGTCACGCAAATGCTGCGCAAGAAGGGCGTGGTCGGCAAATTCGTCGAATTCTACGGCCCCGGCGTCGAGCAGCTGTCGCTCGCCGATCGCGCCACCATCGGCAATATGGCGCCCGAATATGGTGCAACCTGCGGCTTCTTCCCGGTCGATGATGAAACGATCGATTTCATGAAGACGACGAACCGCGCGCCTTCGCGCGTGGCGCTGGTCGAAAAATATGCCAAGGCGCAGGGCCTGTTCCGCACCTCGAAGACGCCCGATCCCGTTTTCACCGAAACGATGGATCTCAATCTTGCCGATGTCGTGCCCTCGATGGCCGGCCCGAAGCGCCCCGAGGGTCGCGTCAATCTGGAAGGCGTTGCCGATGGTTTCGCCACCGCGCTCGAGGCCGAATACAAAAAGGTTGGCGAAGCTGCCAAGCGCTTTGCCGTCAAGGGCGGCAATTACGATCTCGGCCATGGCGATGTGGTGATTGCGGCCATTACGTCCTGCACCAATACGTCGAACCCGTCGGTTCTCATCGGCGCCGGCCTGTTGGCGCGCAATGCCGCCGAGCGCGGCCTGACCGCCAAGCCCTGGGTGAAAACTTCGCTGGCGCCCGGCTCGCAGGTTGTTGCTGAATATCTGGAAACGGCTGGCCTGCAGAAATATCTCGACAAGGTCGGTTTCAACCTCGTCGGCTTCGGCTGCACGACCTGCATCGGCAATTCGGGCCCGCTGCCGGAAGCCATCTCCAAGTCGATCAATGACAATGGCATTGTTGCTGCGGCCGTCCTCTCGGGCAATCGCAATTTCGAAGGCCGCGTCTCAGCCGACGTGCAGGCGAATTATCTCGCTTCGCCGCCGCTCGTCGTCGCTTATGCGCTGGCCGGCACGGTGACCAAGGATCTGACGAAAGAGCCGCTTGGTACCGACAAAAAGGGCAATCCCGTCTATCTGCGCGACATCTGGCCGACCTCGAAAGAGATCGATCTCTTCATCCGTCGCAATGTGACGAAAAAGGCCTTCAAGGCGCGCTATGCCGACGTCTTCAAGGGCGATGCCAATTGGCGCAAGGTGAAAGTGCCGTCGTCTGAGACCTACAAGTGGGAAATGGGCTCCACCTATGTGCAGAACCCGCCCTATTTCGAAGGCATGACGATGACCCCCGACAAGGTCGAGGACATCAAGGGCGCGCGCATTCTGGCGCTCTTCGGCGACAAGATCACAACCGACCACATTTCGCCGGCCGGTTCGATCAAGGTCGCGTCTCCTGCCGGCAAGTGGCTCTCGGAGCGCCAGGTGCGCGTCGAGGACTTCAACCAATACGGCACGCGTCGCGGCAATCATGAAGTCATGATGCGCGGCACATTCGCCAATATCCGCATCAAGAATTTCATGCTGCGCGATGCAGGCGGCAATGTGCCGGAAGGCGGCAATACGGCCCATTATCCTTCGGGCGAGAAAATGCCGATCTATGATGCCGCCATGAAGTACAAGGACGAGGGTACGCCGCTCGTTCTCTTCGCCGGCGAAGAATATGGCAATGGCTCGTCGCGCGACTGGGCGGCCAAGGGCACTTACCTGCTCGGCGTCCGCGCCGTGATTGCGCAGAGCTTCGAGCGTATCCATCGCTCGAATCTCGTCGGCATGGGCATTCTGCCGCTCACCTTCGAGCCCGGCACGTCATGGGCAACGCTGGGCCTCAAGGGTGACGAAAAGGTCACGATCCTGGGTCTGGGCGAAAGCCTGAAGCCGCGCCAGAAGATGGAAGCCGAGATCGTCTATGGCGATGGCAAGGTGAAGAAGATCCCGCTTCTCTGCCGCATCGCCACCGAAGACGAGCTGACCTATTTCCGCCACGGCGGCATCCTGCAATACGTGATCCGTCAGCTCGCAGCTGCTTGATTGCACCAGGATCGGTGATGAAAAGCCGCCGGGGCGAAAGCTCCGGCGGTTTCCTTTTGTGCGTCCTTGCGCGGGGAGTTGCCAAGCCGCGGGGCAAAGGCTAGCAAACGGGCCTGTTTTCTCATCAAGGCGACGGATCTCCCATGGCGACGCACAAACTCCTTCTTCTGGCCGGCGACGGCATTGGCCCTGAAGTCATGACCGAAGTGGTCAAAGTGGCCGATTGGCTTGGCAAGCAGGGCGTCGCCTCTTTCGAGAGCGAGACGGGCCTCGTGGGCGGTGCGGCCTATGACGCGCATGGCAAGTCCATCAGCGAAAGCGACATGAAGCTCGCGATGGAATGCGACGCGGTCATTTTCGGCGCAGTCGGCGGTCCGAAATGGGACAGCGTGCCTTACGATGTGCGCCCGGAGGCGGGCCTGCTGCGTCTGCGCAAGGATCTGGGTCTCTTCGCCAATCTGCGCCCGGCGATCTGCTATCCGGCTCTGGCGGATGATTCCTCGCTCAAGCGCGAGATTGTCGAAGGCCTCGACATTATGATCGTGCGCGAGCTGACAGGTGGCGTCTATTTTGGCGAGCCGAAGGAGATCATCGATCTCGGCAACGGCCAGAAGCGCGGCATCGATACGCAGGTCTATGACACTTACGAAATCGAGCGCATCGGTCGCGTCGCCTTCGAGCTGGCGCGCAAGCGCGGCAATAAAGTGACCTCGTCGGAAAAGCGCAATGTGATGAAATCCGGCGTGCTTTGGCACGAAGTCATCTGCTCCTTGCACAAGCGCGAATATGCAGATGTGCAGCTCGATCACATGCTGGCAGATGCGCTGGGCATGCAGCTCGTGCGCTGGCCCAAGCAATTCGACGTCATTGTCACTGACAATCTGTTCGGCGACATGCTGTCCGATGTCGCTTCCATGCTGACAGGTTCGCTCGGCATGCTGCCATCAGCCTCGCTTGGCGAAGCGGATAAAAACGGCAAGCGCAAGGCCATGTACGAGCCCGTGCACGGATCGGCGCCCGATATTGCCGGCAAGGGCATTGCCAATCCGATCGCGATGATCGCGTCTTTCGGCATGGCTCTGCGCTATTCCTTCAACCTGGGCGACGCTGCCGATATGGTCGACAAGGCCATTGCCAATGTGCTCGATGCAGGCCTGCGCACCGCCGACATCAAGGGCAATGCGACGAGCACAGTCTCGACCGTGCAGATGGGCGATGCGATTGTCGCGGAGCTCGGCAAGTTGAAGTGAGCTGAGCGAGTGAATGCCCTCTCCCGTCGGGAGAGGGCGGACTCGGCGCCAAAGGCCCGAGCCGGGGTGAGGGGTTGGCGCCTTTATCGTTTTGCGCGAAACCCCTCATCAGTCAGCTTCGCTGACAGCTTCTCCCCATGGGAGAAGCAGAGATCGTCACCGCCCCCCGCGCCCCGTCGAAAATGTAAACAGTGGCTGCGGCCGTCCCGGCGGGTCGAAGCGGCGGGGCAATGTGTCGTAGCCGAAGCGCCCCGGCACGCCGATCTCGGCATAGGCCGGCACCGCCAGTGTGGTGATCGCCTGCACATGCCGGTTGAGACTGCCCACCGCCACGACCGGCCCCGGATCGAGGAAGGATCGCCTTTGGATGGTGAGTGGCGGCGCGCTCTCGCGCTGGCGCGTCTGCGCCAATGCGTCGCCTGCGCCGGCAATGGCCAAGCCTGTCAGCATCAATGCCTTTACAGCGCCTTTCATGAGCCTCTCCCATATGTGTAGGGCACGATCAACGCGTCAGTCGATCAAGGGTTGAGTAGGTCGCATTGACAAGGAAGCCTTGTAGGTGCACTTCACCGCCCGAGTTTCAGATGAGGGTTTGACCATGGGTCTCAAAGTCGCCGTCGTAGGCGCCACTGGCAATGTGGGCCGCGAAATGCTCGCCATTCTGGCCGAGCGCCAGTTCCCCGCCGATGAAGTCGTGGCACTTGCCTCGTCGCGTTCGCAGGGCACGGAAGTGAGCTTTGGCGACAAAGTGCTCAAGTGCAAGTCGCTCGACAATTTCGATTTCGCCGATACCGACATTTGCCTCATGTCGGCTGGCGGCGATGTCTCCAAGGTCTGGTCGCCGAAGATCGGTGCACAGGGCTGCGTCGTGATCGACAATTCCTCGGTCTGGCGCATGGACCCGGACGTGCCGCTGGTTGTGCCGGAAGTGAATGCCGATGCGCTCGCCGGCTTCACCAAGAAGAATATTATCGCCAATCCGAATTGCTCGACCGCCCAGCTCGTCGTCGCGTTGAAGCCTTTGCATGATGAATTTGTCATCAAGCGCGTCGTCGTCTCGACCTATCAATCGGTCTCGGGTGCGGGCAAGGAAGGCATGGATGAATTGGACCGCCAGACCAAGGCGCTCTATTCGCTCGGCGATGTCCAGACCAAGAAATTCACCAAGCGCATTGCTTTCAATCTCATTCCCCATATCGACGTCTTCATGGAAGACGGCTTTACCAAGGAAGAGTGGAAGATGAATGTCGAGACGAAGAAGATTCTCGACCCGAAGATCAAGCTCACGGCCACTTGCGTGCGCGTGCCGGTCTTCATCTCGCATTCGGAATCGGTGAACATCGAATGCGAAAAGCCGATCACGGCGGATGAAGCGCGAGAAATCCTGCGCCATGCGCCGGGCGTGCTTGTCATCGACAAGCGCGAGAACGGCGGCTACATCACCCCGCATGAAGCAGCCGGCGAAGACGCGACCTATATTTCGCGCATCCGCGAAGATATTACGGTCGAAAACGGCCTCGCCTTCTGGTGCGTGTCGGACAATCTGCGCAAGGGCGCAGCGCTGAATGCCGTGCAGATCGCAGAAGCGCTTTTGAAGCGCAAGCTGATCAAGCCGAAAAAGGCGTAAGTCGTCCTGTCACAATACGTGCGAAAAGGGCCGCAACGCGGCCCTTTTTTATGTGCAGTCAGCCTATGGCCTGTGAGATTGCGCGACCCCCACCCCTAGCCCCTCCCCTCAAGGGTGAGGGGAACAGCATGCGCCGCTTGCAAACACCCTCCCCCTTGAGGGGAGGGCGACTCGGCGGAGCCGAGCGGGGTGGGGGTCGCGCGTGGATTCCCGATTTGCAATCACACAACGCTCTTCACATCGAACACTTCGCCCGGCCTGAAGACGCGGAATCTGGTTTCCGCATGTCCGCCCTTTTTCAGGGCTGTCGCCAGCGCTTTTGG
>CANHAW010000016.1 GCA_947458675.1 Beijerinckiaceae bacterium | reverse complement strand
TCGATCACCGACGGCCAGATCTTCCTTGAGACGGACCTGTTCTACCAGGGTATTCGCCCGGCGGTGAACGTCGGTCTGTCCGTGTCGCGCGTCGGCTCCGCCGCGCAGACCAAGGCGACGAAGAAAGTCGCCGGCAAGATCAAGGGCGAGCTTGCGCAATACCGCGAAATGGCGGCCTTCGCGCAATTCGGTTCCGATCTCGATGCGGTGACGCAGCGTCTGCTCAACCGCGGTGCGCGCCTGACCGAACTCCTGAAGCAGCCGCAATTCTCGCCGCTGAAGATGGAAGAGCAGACGGCTGTGATCTATGCCGGCGTCAACGGCTATCTCGATGCGATCCCGGTCAACCGGGTCCGCGCTTTCGAAGACGGCCTGCTCGCCGCGCTGCGCACAAAGCATACCGACATTCTCGACTCGATCCGGACCACCAAGGACCTGAACGACGAGACGGCCGGCAAGCTGAAAGCAGCTGTCGACGCTTTCGCCAAGAGCTTTGCCTAAACACCTTCATCACCCTCGCGCAGTCATGTGCGAGGGGGTTCCCGATCCCGAGTGAAGCGGACACATCATGCCTTCATTGAAGGACCTGCGTAACCGCATCGCCTCCGTCAAGGCGACGCAGAAGATCACCAAGGCCATGCAAATGGTCGCGGCGGCGAAGCTGCGTCGTGCGCAGCTGGCGGCTGAGGCGGCGCGTCCCTATGCCGAGCGCATGGAAGCGGTGCTGGCCAATATTGCAGGCAATATGACGCCGGGCACTGGCCCTGCGCTTCTGTCCGGCAATGGTCGCGACAATGTGCATCTGCTCGTTGTCTGCACGGCTGAGCGCGGCCTTTGCGGCGCGTTCAACTCGTCGATCGTGCGACTTGCGCGCGAGCGCGCCAATGCGCTGATGGCGGCGGGCAAGACGGTGAAAATCATCTGCGTCGGCAAAAAGGGCTATGATCAGCTCCGCCGCCAGTTCGAAAAGCAGATCATCGAGCTGATCGAACTTCGCTCGGTCAAGCAGATGGCCTTCAGCGATGCCGATCCGATCGGCCGCAAGATCATCTCGCTCTTCGAGGCCGGCGAATATGATGTCTGCACTATCTTCTTCGCGCGTTTCCGCTCGGTGATCGCACAGATCCCGACGGCTCTTCAGCTCATTCCGGCGCAATTTACGGCAGCGGAATCGGCGGGCGGCGCGCAGGCGGCTTATGAATATGAGCCAAGCGAAGCCGGCATTCTCGATGCGCTTCTGCCGCGCAATATTTCGGTGCAGGTGTTCAGGGCGCTGCTTGAAAATGCCGCATCCGAACAGGGCGCGCGCATGAGCTCGATGGACAATGCCACCCGCAACGCCGGCGACATGATCAAAAAGCAGACGATCACGTACAACCGTTCGCGTCAGGCAATGATCACCAAAGAACTCATCGAAATCATCTCGGGCGCCGAAGCGCTCTGACCCATCATCAGTGAGGACGAACCATGGCAACTGCCGCTAACAAGCCCACAGGGCGCATCACGCAGGTCATCGGCGCCGTCGTTGACGTGAAGTTCGACGGACATCTGCCGCAGATTCTGAATGCTCTCGAGACCAAGAACAATGGCGCCCGCCTTGTTCTCGAAGTCGCCCAGCATCTGGGTGAAAATTCGGTCCGTTGCATCTCGATGGACACATCCGAGGGTCTGGTCCGCGGCCAGGAAGTCACCGACACGGGCGCACCGATTTCGGTGCCGGTGGGCGAAGGCACGCTGGGCCGCATCATGAACGTCATCGGCGAGCCGGTCGATGAAGCAGGCCCGATCCCGAATGAAGGCATGCGCGCCATCCACCAGGATGCGCCCTCCTATGCTGAACAATCGACCGAAGGCCAGATCCTGGAAACGGGCATCAAGGTCGTCGATCTTCTCGCGCCTTACGCCAAGGGCGGCAAGATCGGCCTGTTCGGCGGCGCGGGCGTCGGCAAGACCGTGCTCATCATGGAACTCATCAACAACGTCGCCAAGGCGCACGGCGGTTATTCCGTGTTTGCCGGCGTCGGCGAGCGTACGCGTGAGGGCAACGATCTCTATCACGAGATGATCGAGTCCAATGTGAACCTCAACCCGAAGGAACATGGCGGCTCGACCAAGGGCTCCAAATGCGCCCTCGTCTATGGCCAGATGAACGAGCCTCCGGGTGCGCGCGCCCGCGTCGCGCTCACCGGCCTGACGGTTGCTGAACATTTCCGCGATCAGGGCCAGGACGTGCTCTTCTTCGTCGACAACATCTTCCGCTTCACGCAGGCGGGCTCGGAAGTGTCCGCGCTCTTGGGCCGCATTCCTTCGGCGGTGGGCTATCAGCCGACGCTCGCCACCGACATGGGCCTGCTGCAGGAACGCATCACCACCACGACCAAGGGTTCGATCACCTCGGTGCAGGCCATTTACGTGCCGGCCGACGATTTGACCGATCCGGCGCCGGCTACATCCTTCGCCCATCTTGATGCGACGACCGTTCTGTCGCGCTCGATTGCGGAAAAGGGCATTTATCCTGCGGTCGATCCGCTCGACTCGACCTCGCGCATGCTCTCGCCGCTGATCGTTGGCGACGAACATTACGGCGTTGCCCGTCAGGTGCAGCAGACGCTGCAGCGCTACAAGTCGCTGCAGGACATTATCGCCATTCTGGGCATGGACGAATTGTCCGAAGAGGACAAGCTGACGGTGGCGCGCGCCCGCAAGATCGAGCGCTTCCTGTCGCAGCCGTTCCACGTCGCGGAAATCTTCACGGGCTCGCCCGGCAAGCTCGTGTCGCTCGCCGACACGATCAAGGGCTTCAAGGGCCTTGTCGAAGGCAAGTACGATCACCTCCCCGAGGCCGCCTTCTACATGGTCGGCACGATCGAGGAAGCGATGGAAAAGGCCCAGCGTCTCGCCGCTGAAGCCGCCTGATACTGAGATCATGCGGGGCGCGCATTGGCGCGCTCCGTCTGCATGCCCCGGTTGGAGATAGTTTATGGCCGCTTTTCATTTCGAGCTCGTCTCGCCCGAACGTCTCATCTTTTCAGGTGAGGTCGAGCAGGTTGTCGTGCCCGGATCCGAGGGTGCCTTCACAGTCCTCGCCAATCATGGGCCGGTCATGTCGACCATTCGTCCCGGCGTCGTTGAAATTGTCGAATCAGCCAGCAAATCCAGCCGTCTCTTTGTGCGCGGCGGTTTTGCCGATGTGTCGCCCAAGGGTCTGACCATTCTTGCCGAACAGGCCATTCCGGTCGCCGAGCTCGATGCTGCGAAGATCGATGCTGAATTGCGCGCGGCTGAAGAAGATGTCGAAGACGCAAGCAATGATGCGCAGCTGGCCGCTGCGCAATTGCGCCGCGATCAACTGCGCGAATTGCGTTCGGCTCTCAACCTCTAAGATCAGGCGCGCATCAAATAGCGCGCATTGTCGAATGCCATCCGCAATTCATGACTGTGGAATTGCGTGAAGACGCGACGCATCCAATTGCGCAAATCGGCCCGGACAACGAGCGACATGTCGTCGGGCGGCGTCGAGACGAAGAAATTGGAAATCGAAAAATCGGGCGCCTCAAATTCGCGGCGCGGAAGGCCCTCAAGCGCTGGAATCTGAAACGACAATTCCGTCGGAAAAGCGGCGAGATGGTCGTGCAAATTTTTGCCCAGCCGCACCAACCCTTCATTGATCGCCACGACTTTGGTGACGCTCGGCCATAAAGCGTGAAGCGTCGTCATGGCCTCGACCGAAATATGCGAGCCATTGCTGACAAAAACAATGACAGGATGATAGCCGCGGCTTTCAGCCTCCTCGAAAAAACCTATCTCGCGCGCCTGCATGAAAAACGCGCGGTAATAGCCTGAACATATTTCCGCGATCCGCGTTTGCGGCTCGGCGAAAATCATCTGATCGAACAGGTCCATCTGACCGCGCGTTGTCATCAGATCGACAACGTTGCAGATGTCCGGGAACCAGTTTTCCAGCACAGGCGATTGGCTGTTCGTCTCAAACAGGGTCAGCTCGCGTTGTTCAAGCAGATGGAAATCGGCAAGGAGTCGCGCAATCGTCGTCGACCCGCATCGGGCGAAGGGGGAGCAAACGATATAGGCAGGTATCCTGCTCATGCTGCGATCCTTGCCGCTTCCAGTCAGCGTCGCAATTCGGGCGAAACCAGAGTGTGCAGGCCAATAACATCGAGCTCGCTCGAGATATTGCGCAACCAGGTGCGCACATAGCCACGCAGAACAAAGGAGCCCTGCTTGCCTGCAATGAAGCTCGCAAACGGCACGCCATTCAGCTCGACCTGCTCGTAAGCCATTTCATCGAGCTTGGGGATTGTGATCTCGCCGGCGCATTTCACGTCACCGAAATAGGATGCATAGGTCTGCGGATCCCATTCAAAAAATGTGGTGTCGTTGATGTGGTTCTTCGCCAGGAAATAATGCGCATCGTCCATAAAGGGAGCGATTTCAGCAATCTCTCCCAATGAGGAAACCGAGGGTCCAAGCACATGCACGACGATGAATGTGATCTGGCCGTCTTTGACTGCATCGAGAAAGCCGACATCCTCAAGGACGCGCAAGGTTTCCGACATTTGTCCGGCGCGCACATCGATCACGGTCGCGCGCACGGAAGAACCCGAGAGCGTATCCAGAATTTTCATCTGGTCGGCGGTTTCCGTAATATCGACGATATTGGTCTCGTGCGGGTGAAAGCGATGAAGGGCGCCGCGCGGCGATTCCGTGTCGAAGGCGCGGGCGGAAATGCCCTTGGCTGCGAGATAATCGAGGACCGCCCGGGAAATCGTGGTCTTGCCAACGCCCCCCTTGTCGGCACCGACCAAAATGACGGCAGGCTTCATTTGAAACTCCAAAAAAATGGCTTGAACTCGGCTATGGATAGTACACGAATCTCCGCTTGCGCAATATAGATTGCAGAAACTGAGACGTATAAGGGGCGGCCGGGCCCGGACCGGGCGCTTGCCTGCCTGCCAGCCCGCCCATAAGGTGCCCCAAAGTCAGCAACCGAAGGATGAGTTCGCATGCTGCGCCCGGTCGCCGCTTACGAGACTTTGGTCCGCGACTTTCATTGGTCTGTGCCCGAGCGGTTCAATATAGGAACCGCTATTTGCGATGCCTGGGCCCGCCTTGAGCCCGATCGTCCGGCCCTGATCCAATGGACGGCGGGTGGCCTGGTCACTCATTCATATGAAGATCTCCGCCGGGCTTCCAACAGGCTGGCCAATGCCATGCTGCGCCAGGGCCTGCGCCCCGGTGAGCGCGTTGGAATATTGCTGCCGCAATCGCCCGAGACCCTGATCGCGCATATTGCCATTTACAAAATCGGTGCGATTGCCCTGCCGCTGGCGGCTTTGTTTGGCGCCGATGCTCTGGAATATCGGCTCACCGATTCGCAATGCGCCGCCCTTGTCACGGATGCCGCCGGTGTTGCAAAAATTCGCAGCATTGCCGGCTTGCCGGATTTGCGCGTGATCTGGAGCGCCAATGGAGCCGATGGCGGCGTGCGTGATCTTGCGGCCGATATGGCCCGCGAAATGCCGAACCATGAAGCGCGCGATACGGCCGCCGATGATCCAGCCATGATGATCTACACATCGGGCACGACGGGACAGGCGAAAGGGGCGCTGCATGGGCATCGCGTTTTGCTCGGACATATTCCCGGCGTGCAATTTCCGCATGAATTTCTGCCGCAGGCGCGAGATCGCATGTGGACACCGGCCGATTGGGCTTGGGCGGGTGGATTGCTGAATGTCCTTCTGCCATCGCTCTATCTTGGCGTGCCTGTCGTGGCGCGACGATTTGAACGTTTCGATCCGGAAGCAGCCCTCGCATTGATCGATGAAGCGCAGGTCCGCAATGCTTTCATTCCGCCAACCGCTTTGCGCATGTTGCGCGCCATTCCAGAGCCGCGCAAAAAATTCCGGCTCGATCTGCGCACCTTGGCCTCAGGCGGCGAATCGCTTGGCGCAGAAGTCTATGAATGGGGCCGGCAAGCCTTTGGCCTGACGATCAATGAATTTTATGGGCAGACCGAATGCAATCTCGTGCTCGCATCTTGCGCCGCTATTGGCGTGTCGCGCGCCGGCGCCATCGGGCGCGCGGTGCCGGGGCATGATGTTGCCGTCATTCGGGGCGACGGCAGTCTGTGCGAGCCAGATGAAATGGGCCAGGTGGCCATTCGCCGGCCCAATCCTGTGATGTTTCTCGAATATTGGAAAAAGCCCAAAGCAACAGCCGAAAAATTCATTGGCGACTGGATGACGACGGGCGATCTCGCCCGCCAGGACAAAGATGGTTATGTCCATTTCATCGGACGCGATGACGATGTGATCACCTCGTCTGGCTATCGCATCGGCCCCGGCGAAATCGAGGATTGTCTGTTGCGTCACCCCGCCGTCCAGATCGGCGCGGCGGTCGGCAAGCCCGATGCTTTGCGCACGGAAATCGTCAAAGCCTTTATAGTTTTGAAAGCGGGCTATGCGCCCTCCGATGCTTTGGCCGAAGAGATCAAGGGCTTTGTGCGTGCGCGTTTGTCGGCGCATGAATATCCGCGCGAAATCGCCTTCATCAAGGAATTGCCGTTGACGACAAGCGGAAAGGTCATCCGCCGCCTGTTGCGTGACGGCGACTAGCTGAACAATCCGCTCTTCGATCCCGGCGCCAGCGGATTATTCTCGAGCGCGTCGCGATCGGGCGTGTCTGTGCGCGCAATATTGGCAAAAGCCGCCCAGAGCTTTTCGACAAAATCGACCGTCAGATCTTTCAGAATAAAAACAATCCGCGTCGAATGATCGTCATCCGGCCAGGCATCGAGCCTGATCGGTGGATGGAAGACATGTTGCACGCCATGAATGACGAGCGGACGCGAAAGATCATCCGAGAGCGCCACAATGCCTTTGACCCGTAGCAGGCTCGGGCCATGAAACTCCCGCAGCATATTCAAGAACAGATCGAAGCCGCGTGGATCGAGCGGCTTGTCGGAGCGCAGGCAATGGGCGCGGATGCGCGCATCATGACGATTCACATCGTGATGGTGAGCATGGCCATGATGGTGATGATCGTGCCCATGATGATCGTGATGATGGTGATGGCCGTGCGATTGCGCATGCTCGACCGCCTCGGCATTCAGCCAGCGCGCGACATCGGGCGTCTTTGTTTCTGGATTGTAAAGCCCGGCATCGAGAAGCTGCGCGGCCGAGACGTTACGTGCCTCAAAGATACGCGCAGCAGGATTGAGCGCCGACAGGCGCGCTTCGAGATTTTCCAAATCGGCCCGGTCGGAAACAAGATCGGTCTTTGACAGAACGAGCCTGTCGGCAACGGCGGCCTGTTTCACCGATTCCTCATGCGAACCGAGCGTCGATGAGCCGTTGACCGCATCCACCAGCGTGATCACGCCCTCCAGCCGGTAGCGCAACATCAGATAGGGGTGGAACATGATCGTATGCAGCACGGGAGCAGGATCGGCGAGGCCCGTCGTTTCAATCAGCACGCGCTGGAAGGGCGTGATACGGCCATTGTCCCGCCGCTTGAGAAGATCTTCCAGCGTCGAAACGAGATCACCGCGAATCGTGCAGCACAGGCAACCCGACGACATGAGGATCATGTCGCCATCGGCGCGCTCGACAAGCAGATGATCGAGCCCGATCTCGCCAAATTCATTGATCAGAACCAGAGTGTCGGACAGGGCGGGATCGCGCAAAAGCCGATTGAGGAGCGTTGTTTTTCCCGCTCCGAGAAATCCGGTCAGAATCGAAACAGGAATGGGCGGCGGCGGACGGCGTGTCAGAATGGAATCTGGCTGACCCTCATTCATTGCGTCTTGACCTTGTTCTGCGTGGCGGGTTTGGCCGGGACTTTCTTTTTCTCCGGCTTTTTGACGGATTTTTTCTGTTCCGGCTTCTTCGTTTTCACAGCCGCTTTTTTCTGCGTCGGCTTGCTCGATGCCATTTTCTGTTCGGGCTTTTTGTCGCTTGTGCTTTTCACCGCAATGGCGCGAGACGCCGTTGTCCCGACGTTCGGTTGCGGAGACGCCAGCGATCGCGCTGCTGCGCCGGCAGCTCCTGCAACAACGACGGCGGCTGGCATGGCCTGGGCCACCGGCCCCGTCCAGCCAGATTTGCGGCCAATAAAAACATCGACCGGTTCGAAATTGGGGCGCGGCCCCATGACAAATTGGCGTCCTGATGCCCGCCCATCATTGGCGAAAAAAGCGGCCGCATTATCTTCGCCACCCTGCTGCGGTGTCATGACGGCGAGATCGTCCTCCTGCACCACGCGCGACCGGTTCTTGCCGCAAATATCCTCGCGCATATTGGGCGGCGGTCCGGGCTGGTCGGCCATGGCCGCAAGCGATGTCGGGCGGAAAAAGCTGGATGAGGCAAAGCCCGCATCGAAAAGATTGGCGGCCTTGATTGTGCGTGATCTGGCATTGGGCGAGCCCATGACAACGACGACAATCTGGCGTCCACCACGAATGGCGCTGGCAACGACATTGAAACCGGAAGCGCAGACGAATCCGGTCTTCATCCCGTCCGCGCCAGGATAACGGCCGATCAGGCCATTATGCGTCGGCATGATCCGGTCGCCGAGTTTGAGCGCGCCAATTCCATAGAGATCGGCGCGTTCGGGGAATTGCATATGCAAGGCGCGCGCGAGCATGGCCATGTCGCGCGCCGAACTGACATGGTTTGCTTCATGCAATCCATGCGGATTGAGGAAATGCGATTGGCGCATGCCGATCTGGCGCGCGGCCGCATTCATTTCTGCCGAAAAACCTTCCACCGATCCCGAAATGCCTTCGGCGATCATGATGGCAATGTCATTCGCCGATTTCACCATCAGCATTTTCAGCGCATTATCGAGCGTCACCTCCGTGCCGGGATTAAATCCCATTTTGGAAGGCGCCACGCGCGCGGCGCGCGCCGACATGACGAAAGGCGTGTCCATCGTCACACGGCCTTCGCGCACGGCTTTCAGCGCAACATAGGCCGTCATGAGTTTGGTCAGAGATGCGGGATACCAGGGGCGTGTGCCATCCTCATGGGAAATGACATGGCCGGTGACAAGATCAGCCACGAGCGAAGGCGCGGCATGGGACGCCTGCGCACTGCCCGCAATGGCAAGCCCCGCGGCGATCAGGCTCGCCCATCCTCTGCGCCTCGAAAACACGCTCATCGACCTCATCCTGCCCGAATCGGGAATGTCGTGGCAAAGCTTCAGCCTTTGACTCCTAATCCGTTCCTAACATGCTCCGATATTCCGCCTGCCTGAGGCAATTTCGTGGCTATCGCCTTGGTGCCTCGCCGGGCGCGCGTGCCTCAATGGCAAGAGCATGGACGCCGGCGCGCAATTCCTCGGCCACCACATGATTGATCGTGCGATGGCGCTCGAGCCGGCTTTGGCCTGAAAAAGTCGCCGAGACGATTTTGATCCTGAAATGGGTCTCCCCCCGCGGCTCGACGCCGCCTGGGTGAAACATATGACCGGCATGCTGGTCGGATTCGTCGATCACTTCGAGTGAAGACGGCGCAAGGGCCGCCTGCAATTTAGCTGCGATCGTGTCCTTTACGCTGGTGCCGTCGTGCGCCATGTCCGTCTCTCTGTTTGGGCCCGATCCGGCCGATCTGGCGGTTTACTAGCACAGACGGCCGGAGAATCTTTTCGCAATTCTGTGGGTTTTTTTCCGGCCATGGGTGGAAAAATCGCGCCGGCGCACGAAATCTCCCGAACCGGTCGCGCACAAGTGCTTCCGGCCAGCGTTACTTCGCCACTCTGCCTTGCCGGGGGCGCGCCGCACCCATAATGTCCGCCGATGGATTTGAATTCACCATTGTTCAAGCGCATCAGGGTCAAGCCGGAACCCCAGCCGGATGCCGCGACCCTGCGTTGCGAGCACCCCGGCTGCGAGGCGCCCGGCGCCCATCGCGCGCCCAAGGGACGCCTGCGCGAGGGCCAATATTTCTCGTTCTGCCTCGATCATGTGCGCGAATATAATGCCTCCTATAATTATTTTCGGGGCATGAGCGACGAGGATGTCGCCAAATATCAGAAGGAAGCCGTTGTCGGCCATCGTCCGACCTGGAATATGGGGGTGAACCGGGCGGGCAAGGGTCATCGCGAGGAGGGGGTGGAGCCGGAGGGCTTCGTCGATCCTTTGGGCATGTTCCGTGACCGGGCCCGCGGGCCGGGCGAAGACCGCCCCCGCCGGCCACGTTATGGGTTGGCTGCCATGAAAGCCCTGAATACGCTCGGGCTCGATGAAACGGCTGATGCAGAAACGATCAAGGCGCGCTACAAGGAGCTGGTCAAACGGCTGCACCCCGACGCCAATGGCGGCGACAGGTCGCTGGAAGACCGCCTGCGTGAGATCATCCACGCCTATAATTTTTTGAAATCGGCCAAGCTCGCCTGAGCGGGCAGGGTCTTTGCCGCGTCTTTGCGCGGCGCCCGGTCGGGGCCCCAAGGTTCCAGACCCAGATTATGCCCCGCGCGCATGACGTTCGCGGGTACGGAGGTAGGATGCAAAAGACAGAAACGCCGACCGGCCTGCCGGATACCAAGGTTTCCGTGCGCCAGGTCTTCGGGATCGACACAGATATGGATGTTCCCGCCTTTTCGGCAGGAAGCGAACATGTGCCCGAGCTCGACAAGGACTATCTTTTCGATCGCGACACGACGCTCGCCATTCTGGCCGGCTTTGCCCGCAATCGTCGCGTGATCGTCACGGGCTATCACGGCACCGGCAAGTCGACCCATATCGAACAGGTTGCAGCGCGCCTCAATTGGCCCTCGATCCGCATCAACCTCGACAGCCATGTCTCGCGCATCGATCTCGTCGGCAAGGATGCGATCGTGCTGCAGGATGGCAAGCAGGTCACCGAATTCCGCGACGGCATTCTGCCCTGGGCCTATCAACGCAATATTGCACTCGTGTTCGATGAATATGATGCCGGCCGTCCGGATGTCATGTTCGTCATTCAGCGCGTGCTTGAATCCTCCGGCCGTCTGACCTTGCTCGACCAGAGCCGCGTCATTCGTCCTCATCCCGCCTTCCGCCTGTTTGCCACCGCCAATACGGTCGGTCTTGGCGATACGTCGGGTCTCTATCACGGCACGCAGCAGATCAATCAGGCGCAGATGGACCGCTGGTCCATCGTGACGACGCTGAATTATCTGCCGCATGACAAGGAAGTGGACATCGTCCTCGCCAAGTCGCCGCATTACAAGAAACTGAAGGAAGGCCGCGACATCGTGAACAAGATGGTTCGCGTGGCCGATCTCACGCGCAATGCTTTCATGGCCGGCGATCTGTCGACCGTCATGAGCCCGCGCACGGTGATCACCTGGTCGGAAAATGCGGACATTTTCAAGGATGTCGGCTTTGCTTTCCGGCTGACCTTCCTCAACAAATGCGACGAACTCGAGCGCACGCTTGTTGCCGAATTCTATCAGCGCTGCTTCGGCCAGGAATTGCCGGAAAGCGCCGTCAATGTGGCGTTAAGCTGACGAGAGCTGGACCGCAATGCCGACGATCTCGCTTTTCTACGGCATTGCGATCCAAATGTTCTGGCAGGACCACGCACCACCGCATTTCCACGCGCTTTACGGCGAAGATGAAGTGTTGATCGACATCCGGACCCTTGAGGTTCTGGAGGGGCGTCTGCCCAGGCGGGCTTTGGTTCTGGTGCTTGAATGGGCGACGGAACATCGTTTGGAATTGATGGAGGATTGGAATCTATGCGCAACCAATCAGCATCCAAAGAAAATAGCGCCGCTCCCGTAATGGGCATGCCGGTTTCCAAGGCGCCTTGGCGCGTGGCCGCCGTCATTGCCAAAAGCAATTACAAACTCGAGGTGCGTTTCGTGGATGGTCTTGAGGGCGAAGTCCAGATGGCCTCTTTGATAGTCTCGAGCGGGGCGGGCGTTTTTTCGTCCCTGAAAGATGAATCCCTGTTTGGTGCTGTGCGCGTCGAGCACGGCGCGATTGTCTGGCCTAACGGGCTTGATCTCGCACCCGACGCCATGCATCGCGCTATTTCACAGACGGGATGTTTCCGTCCCGGAACGGATCACGCTGCATGACGACCAATCGCAAGCCGTCGACCAAACCAGACGCGCCGCAGGAGCCGTTCAAACGGGCTGTTGCCTCGTGCATGCGCGCCATGTCGGGGGCTCATGAGCTTGAGGTCACTTATGCGCCGGACCGTCCGGCGCTGGTGGGCACGGGCGAGGGCGCGAAGGCGCGTCTGCCCGAGCCTGCGCGCAAGCTCTCGCCGCGCGAAGCAGCCATTGTGCGCGGCCATGCGGATTCCATGGCGCTGCGTCTTGCCTGTCACGATGAGCGCACGCATCGCAAACTGCTTCCCCAGCAGCAAAATGCGCGCGCCGTTTTTGAAGCCGTTGAACAGGCGCGCGTCGAATCGATCGGCGCAAGGCGCATGGAGGGCGTATCGTCCAATCTCGCCGCCATGCTTGAGGATCGTTATCATCGCGGCACTTATGCCGAGGTCACCGATCGCGCCGATGCGCCGATGGAAGATGCGGTTGCGCTGATGGTGCGCGAGCGTCTCACTGGCCTGCCGCCGCCAAAATCCGCGCAGAAACTTGTCGATCTCTGGCGGCCGATCATCGAATCGCGCGCCGGCGAAGAACTCGCCAAGCTGGGCGATTCCATTGAAAACCAGCTCGCCTTCGGCCGCGCCATCCAGAAATTGCTCGCCAATCTCGACATGATGGACGAGGCGTCCCTCGACGATAATGAGACCGGCGAACAGGATGGCGCCGAACAGGATCAGGATTCGCAGGACCCGGAGGAGGCCGAGGGCGACGACCTCGAGGGATCCGGCGAGGCCATGCAGATGGAGAAAACGGACGAATCCACCGACGAGCTCGAAGAGGGCGAGATGGATGCGTCCGAAGCGCCCTCCGGCGACATGCTGGATGAAGAAGGCGAGGGGGATGACGAGGAATCGCGCGAAAGCCGCCGTCCGCCCGTGCATGGCGAGGCGCAGCATCGCGGCCCCGATTACAAGGCCTTTACCAATAAATTCGATGAAATGGTTCTGGCCGAAGAACTCTGCGAGCCCGAAGAACTCGAGCGTCTGCGCGCCTATCTCGACAAGCAATTGCAGCACATGTCGGCGATTGTCGCGCGACTGGCGAACCGTCTGCAGCGGCGCCTCATGGCGCAGCAGAATCGCTCATGGGAATTCGACATTGAAGAGGGCATGCTCGATCCCGCGCGCCTGTCGCGCATCATTATCGATCCGCAGCAGCCGCTCTCCTTCAAGCGCGAGAAAGATACAGATTTCCGCGATACGGTTGTGACGCTGCTGCTCGACAATTCGGGTTCCATGCGCGGTCGCCCCATTACGGTAGCGGCGACTTGCGCCGATATTCTGGCGCGAACGCTCGAGCGTTGCGGCGTGAAGGTCGAGATTCTCGGCTTCACCACACGCGCCTGGAAGGGCGGACAATCGCGCGAATCCTGGCTGCAGGCCGGCAAGCCTGCCAATCCGGGACGCCTCAACGATTTGCGCCATATCGTTTACAAGGCCGCGGATGCACCTTGGCGTCGCGCGCGGCGCAATCTTGGGCTGATGATGCGCGAAGGCCTGCTCAAGGAGAATATCGACGGAGAGGCGCTTGATTGGGCGCACAAGCGCCTGCTTGCGCGCACCGAACAGCGCCGGATTCTCATGATGATTTCGGATGGCGCGCCAGTCGATGATTCAACCTTGTCGGTCAATGC
>CANHAW010000015.1 GCA_947458675.1 Beijerinckiaceae bacterium | reverse complement strand
ATCTCCTGCCCGAGCGCATCGACACCGACCGCCAGCATCAGATGGCGCAGGACATGATGAAACGTTTCTCCATCACCTATGAGGAAGCGCGCCGCCGGCAGGTGGATTCGATTGCCGCCAAACGCCTCGGCAGACCCGAAGAATTCGGCGCCACTTGCGCCTTTCTCTGCTCGGCCCATGCCGGCTTTATGTCGGGGCAAAACATCCATCTCGACGGCGGTTCTTATCCATCGCTCGTCTAGGGCCTAGCGGCAGCGATGCATCACTTCGCTGCCATTGCCGTAAAAATAACGGATCCATTTTTCACGACCGAAACGCGCCAGCATGTCGCGCTCGCCGTAATGCACGCGCACAAAAGCCCAGACCAGCGCGCCATCCTCATCGATCTGCGCCTGGCGCAATCCATAGGGCGGGCTAAAGGAGGGATTCTGGTTCCCAAACTGCCGTGTGCGCGTGTCATAGACAACCGCATAAGGCCCCTTCTCGCCCTCGCATGTCATGCGGAAGTCCTGCTGCCGAGGAGCCTGCGCCCATGCGCGGTCCAAACCCGCACATAGGCCCGCACCAACCAGCGCCACTGCCAACATCTGTTTCAACACCACGCGTCTACCCCCACAGCCTTCGCCAATCATGGGGCAAAAGACGGGCCGCGCCTAGTTCCGACACATATCAGATA
Source organism: Beijerinckiaceae bacterium (assembly GCA_947458675.1). Lineage (GTDB taxonomy): Bacteria > Pseudomonadota > Alphaproteobacteria > Rhizobiales > Beijerinckiaceae > Terripilifer. The sequence continues at coordinate 13,305 of CANHAW010000015.1, read as the reverse complement.
CGTGACCGACGGGCGGCCCCACGCCGCAGGATGAAGAGCCACCCCAATCCAATCAGCAACAGCACGGCCCCGAGCCCCTTTTCAAAGCCAATGATCGGCCCGTTGAGGTAGAAGCCTGCGATCACGAGGGCAACGCCCAAAAGGCAGCAGGCGGTTGCGCTATAGCGCTGGTTGGTCGCCGCTTCTTCGGCCTTTCGTGCAAGAAATGCTTTTTCTTCCGCAGCGGTTCCGCCCGCGCCGTTCTCGTTCAGAATGACTTTGTAATTGTCACCGAGCAGGTTTTTCAGATCAAATTCGGAAAGGCGCGCCATGCCCAGCCTCCCAACAAATGGCCCAAATGGACCGCAGGAGAAACGCCGCATGTCGCCGTGTTGTTCCCCTCAGTCAGGGAGCTGCGTCGGGCAGGGAAAATGGTGGGCCCGGCAGGACTCGAACCTGCAACCAGACCGTTATGAGCGGCCGGCTCTAACCATTGAGCTACAGGCCCGATGCCGAGGGATCGGGTCAGGTGAAATAGCCGGAAGGAGGCGAGGAAGGCAAGCGGCCTCGTCATTGCGAGGAGCGAAGCGACGCGGCAATCCATCTTCGGGTGGTTGCCGTTGAGATGGATTGCTTCGTCGCCTGCGGCTCCTCGCAATGACGAAACAAAAAAGGCCCGGTTCGCACCGGGCCTTTCGATCAATTGTCCAGGAAGCTCCGCAGCTTCCGCGATCTCGACGGATGTTTCAGCTTTCTAAGCGCCTTCGCCTCGATCTGGCGAATACGTTCGCGCGTCACTGAAAACTGCTGGCCGACTTCTTCCAGCGTATGATCGGTGTTCATGCCAATGCCAAAGCGCATGCGCAGCACGCGCTCTTCGCGCGGCGTGAGCGAGGCGAGCACGCGGGTTGTCGTCTCGCGCAGATTCGACTGGATCGCCGCATCGATCGGCAGGATCGCATTCTTGTCCTCGATGAAATCGCCCAGATGCGAATCTTCCTCGTCGCCAATCGGCGTCTCGAGCGAGATTGGCTCCTTGGCGATTTTCAAAACCTTGCGCACTTTTTCGAGCGGCATGGCGAGTTTTTCGGCCAATTCTTCCGGTGTCGGCTCACGCCCAATTTCATGCAACATCTGGCGCGAGGTGCGCACGATCTTGTTGATCGTCTCGATCATATGCACGGGGATACGGATCGTGCGCGCCTGATCGGCAATCGAGCGCGTGATGGCCTGGCGAATCCACCAGGTCGCATAGGTCGAGAATTTATAGCCGCGGCGATATTCGAATTTATCGACCGCCTTCATCAGGCCGATATTGCCTTCCTGAATGAGATCGAGGAATTGCAGGCCGCGATTGGTGTATTTCTTCGCAATCGAAATCACGAGACGCAGATTCGCCTCGACCATTTCCTTCTTGGCCTGGCGGGCTTCGCGCTCGCCCTTCTGGACCATCTGGACGATCTTGCGGAATTCCTGAATCTCAAGGCCCGTCTCGGTGGCCAGCGCATGAATGTCGCCGCGCAAAACCTTGATCGGATCTTTTTCCTTGGCGATGAAATCCTTCCAGCCGCGCGTGCCGAGTTTGCCGACGCGCAACAGCCATTTGGGATCAAGCTCGGAGCCCTGATAATTTTTCAGGAAATCCTCGCGCGCCACGCCATGCGATTCACCAAGGCGCATCAGCCTTGTTTCAAGACCGATGAGGCGCTTGTTGATGTCATAGAGCTGCTCGACCAGCGCATCGATGCGGTTCTGGTTGAGCGAGAGCGATTTCACATCCGCGACGATCTCTTTCTTGAGCGTCTTGTATTTGCGCTCCTGAGCCGGCGTCAGCGTCTCGTTCTTGAGCTTGTGCTCGACATTCTGGTCCTGCAGGCGGCGCAGCTTTTTGTAAGCATCCGCAATGCGGTCGAAAGTCTCCAGAACCTTCGGCTTCAGCTCGGCTTCCATCGCCGACAGCGATACGGAATTTTCCATATCGTCTTCGTCGTCGAAACCTTCCTCCGGCATCGCCCCATCGCCAAGGGTGGGCGGGGCATTGCGCGGCGGCGCAGGTGGCGCATCGGGGGCCGTCATGTCGATCTTCGGCGTATTCTTGCCGTCCGGCCCGGCGTAAGTGGCCTCAAGATCGATAATGTCGCGCAGCAGAACCTTGCCGTCGTTCAATTCGTCGCGCCAGATGATGATCGCCTGGAACGTCAGCGGGCTTTCGCACAGGCCCGCAATCATCGCCTCGCGGCCAGCCTCAATGCGCTTGGCAATGGCAATTTCGCCTTCGCGCGACAGCAATTCGACCGAGCCCATTTCGCGCAGATACATGCGCACGGGGTCGTCGGTGCGATCGGCCGGCTCGGCGCGCACAGTCACAACAGGCGCGGGGCGCGCGACATCGACGAGATCGGTGGAATCGGCTTCCTCAGCCTCTTCCGCGCCCTCGGCGGCATCCTCGTCGGCTTCCTCAGCCTCGGAAACGGTAATGCCCATTTCATTGAGCATCGCATAGACGTCTTCGATCTGGTCTGACGTCACTTCTTCTGACGGAAGGACGGCGTTCAATTCGTCATGGGTGACATAGCCGCGCTTCTTGGCGAGCTTGATCATCCGTTTGACGGCCGCATCCGAGAGATCGAGCAACGGGCTATCTGCCGCCTCCGGGGCAGCGGCTTCGCCGTCGCGCTTCTCTTCGTCCTTCTTCGCCATTCTCAACTCCATCCCGCGCCTTCCGGAGGGGTCGCCCCCACCTCCGGCAGTTCGGCCAAGGCCGCACGAATCACTCGCGACCATTAGGCCTGCCCGGTCTTAAACCGGTCCTAACTAACGAAACGGCTCGGAGAGGCCAATCCACTCTCCGGGCCGCTGTGCTCACAAAACCTGGCCCTGACGGCCGGAGGAAATTCCAAATCCCTCGACCGCTGCCTCACGCCCTTCGATCCCGGAGAGCTCCGCCTGAATCTCGCGCAACCTTGCCAGGTTCTGCTCGTTGGCATCCTCGCCAAGCGCAATCTCTGCGGATTTCAGTTCCTTATGTAGCGCCCGCGCGCGTCTATGCAAGGCCAGGGCCTGCCGCAAAACCTCTCCAGCGTCGACTTCTGCAGCATCTGGTTTCAAGGGCCAGGGCACGGGCTCGGCCGCCCGCTCCACGGCCTCGCGGGCCCGCTGCAACCCGGCCTTGTCGATGGCAAGGCGCAATTCGACATGGTCGGCAAAGGATTCGGCCGCCAGCGCGGCCAAAGCCGCCTGAACCTGTTTGGCATCTTTCGCAGTCAGATCGAGACTGGCCAGATCTTCCGCGTGGCGGGCCAGAAGACCGGGATGATTCAGCAAGTTGAGGAGGATTTCGGCCTCCCGGCGGGGCATGCCGGCGCCCCGCGCAAAGACCTGGCTGCGCACCAGACTGGCAGAGAGGGAGGGCGGCGAGGCCAGATAGCTGGGGGGTGGACCGAAGGGCGATCCACGCCCGGATCGGGCGGGCGCGTTACGGCGCTGACCCGCGCCTGCGCCGCGCGCCTGACCGCCTGCGGGGGCACGGCCCGACATCAGATCGAGGCGCTGGCGAATATCGTCGCGATAATAGCGGCGCAGGGTTTCGTCCTTGATCTCGCGGGTCAGATCGGAGAGCCGGCGCTCCAGCGCGGCGCGACGCTCGGGCGTATCGAGCGGGCCGACCTCGGCCTCCCTTTGCCAAAGCACCTCGACCAAGGGGCGCGCGCCCGCCAGCACTTCGGCAATGGCCGCCTCGCCGCCCGAGCGGGCAAGATCGTCGGGATCCTGCCCCTCGGGCAGGAAGGCGAAGCGCAGGCTCTTTCCCGGCCCGATCAGCGGGAGCGCCGTATCGATGGCGCGATGGGCCGCCTTGCGGCCGGCCCTATCGCCGTCGAAACACAGGATCGGCTCTTCCGCCATGCGCCACAAAAGCTCGCATTGATCGGGGGTCAGCGCGGTGCCGAGCGGGGCGACGACATGGGGAAAGCCCGCCACGCTCATCGAGATCACATCGACATAGCCCTCAACCGCAATCACCGTGCCGCGCTCATGGGCCGCCTTGCGCGCATTATGGTGATTGTAGACGACGGAGCCTTTGTGAAAGAGCGGCGTCTCGGGCGAATTGAGATATTTGGCCGCCACATCCTTATCGAGAGCACGCCCGCCAAAGGCGATGACTTTGCCCGAACGATCGCAGATCGGAAACATCACGCGATCGCGGAAACGATCATAGGGCACGGCAATATCGTCGCCATGGACGAGCATGCCCGTATCGATCATCTGATCCAGCGTCACATTTTTTGCAGCCAGATAATCGCGCAGCGCGAATTTCTCATTCGGCGAATAACCGATGCGGAATTGCTTCTGAATGGCGGGACCAAGCCCGCGATCGGCAAGATAGCCCCGCGCCCGTGCCCCGATCTGCGCCTGCAATTGGTTTTCGAAAAAAGCCGCCGCCATTTCGAGCACATCCTGCAGCGAGGCGCGTTTGCGCTCGCGCTCCTGCGCTTCAGGCGTGACGACCGGCAGAGCCAGGCCCGCTTCTGCGGCAAGCCGCTCAACGGCTTCAGGAAAACTCAGCCCTTCGGTCGCCATGACAAAGTCGAAGACATTGCCATTGCGGCCCGAGGAAAAGTCGAACCAGGCCATTTTCTGGTCATTGACGAAAAAGCTCGGGGATTTTTCCTGATTGAAAGGCGACAGGCCTTTCCATTCACGCCCGGCCTTTTGCAGCTTCACGCGCCGGCGCACGACTTCAGAGACCGGAAGCCGGGCCTTGATCTCGTCGAGGAAGGAGGGGGTGAACCGCATTCCTCTGAGATACAGGGCGATTGCGCCAAGGCCCGGAATTCTCCTGCGTTGCTCCCGTTATCCACAGGGAAGATGCTGCGGGGCCTGCTCCCCTCCCCCTTGCGGGGAGGGGTGGGGGTGCGGGTTGCGCCCATCAAACGAGTTTGGCGCGACCCCCACCCCGCTCGCCATTGCATGGCGAGTCGCCCTCCCCGCAGGGGGGAGGGAGAAAACTCACCCGTTCAGCGCGGCCTTCACCGCGGCGCTGGCTTTGCCGAAATCCATCTGGCCCGTGAATTTGGCCTTCAGGACGGCAACCACTTTGCCCATATCCTTCATCGAGGCGGCGCCAGTCTCGGCAATGGCCGCCTTGATGGCCGCCTGCACCTCGTCATCGCCCATCTGCTTGGGCAGGAAAGACTGGATGACCTCGATCTCGCCCCGCTCCTGAGCGGCCAGATCCTCACGGCCGCCCTGAACATACATGCCGACCGATTCCTGCCGGCTCTTCACCATTTTCTGCAGGAGGGCGAGAATATCCTCCTCGCTGACCTCTTTGCCCTGACCGCGCGCTTCAATATCGCGATCCTTGAGCGCGGCCTGGACCATGCGGATTGTGGCGAGGCGCGCCTTGTCGCCCGACTTCATCGCATCCTTCATTTCCTGGGTGAAACGCTCGCGCAGCAGCGACATGTTTTTCTCCTCATGACCGCAGCCCTCGGCGCGGCAAAGCTAAATGGCTGAAAGCGCATGTGCTTTCAACATTCCCACAGGGTTGACGAGGGCCGGGGCCTCACCTAGCTTCCGCGCCAACCTCGCGCCCTGTACAAGAGGCGCAAGAACCCAGAGATCTCTCGAATTCCCGTCCGGCCGCGCCAGCATTATCGCGCCGCGTCCGAACGCGCGAAAGACGGTGTAGAGCCATGACCACGCCCGTTCAAGACAAAGCCGCCAATCAAGGTTGGCAGACCCCCATCGCAACCGCCCTGCTCGTGCTTGCAGATGGAACTGTGATCGAGGGCTTCGGCCTCGGCGCAACCGGCCATTCGGTCGGCGAAGTCTGCTTCAACACCGCCATCACAGGTTATGAGGAAATCCTCACCGACCCATCCTATTCAGGGCAGATCGTCACCTTCACCTTTCCCCATATCGGCAATGTCGGCACGAATGAGGAAGATATCGAGACGGTGAATATGGCCGCCCAATCGGGCATTCGCGGCGTGATCGTGCAAGCGCCGATCACCGAGCCGGCCAATCATCGCTCCACGCGTCATTTCGACCAATGGCTGAAGGCACGCAATATTGTCGGCATGTGCGGCCTCGATACACGCGCACTCACCGCGCTCATTCGCGAGAAAGGCATGCCCAATGCCGTCATCGCCCATGCGCCCGACGGCAAGTTCGATATTGAAGCGCTGAAAAAGCAGGCGCGCGAATGGCCGGGCATTAACGGCATGGATCTCGTGCCCGGCGTCACCGCTTCGCAACGCTACACATGGAAAGAAACCAGCTGGCAGCTCGGCAAAGGCTATGGCGAACTCGGCCAGCCGACCTTCAAGGTTGTCGCCATCGATTATGGCGTGAAGCGCAATATTCTGCGCCTTCTGGCAGACGCGGGCTGCGAAGTGATTGTCGTCCCGGCCACGACGTCGGCGGATGACATTCTCGCGCTGAAACCAGATGGCGTGTTTCTCTCAAACGGTCCCGGCGATCCGGCCGAGACGGGCAAATATTCCGTGCCGGTGATCCGCGCGATTCTGGAACAGAAAATTCCGACTTTCGGCATTTGCCTCGGCCATCAAATGCTGGCGCTGGCCGTTGGCGCCAAGACCGTCAAAATGCATCAGGGCCATCACGGCGCCAATCATCCGGTGAAGGATTTCACCACCAACAAGGTCGAGATTGTCTCGATGAACCACGGCTTTGCTGTCGATCCCGCGACGCTGCCCAAAAATGCGGTCGAGACGCATCGCTCATTGTTCGACGGATCGAATTGCGGCATTGCGCTCACCGACCGTCCGGCGTTTTCGGTCCAGCACCATCCCGAAGCCTCGCCCGGCCCGCGCGACAGCCATTATCTCTTCCATCGTTTTGTCGAAATGATGAAGAACAAGCAGCCCGTCGCCACATTGAAGGCCAAAAGCTAGGGCGCTCAAAAACGTCAGGCGGACAGAATGAACTGGCGCGATTTCTGGAACGGCACGCATTCGATCTACGTGAATGAGCGCCATCGCGCGCTGCATTATGATCGCATCGCCAAGGATATCGGCAGGCTTGTCGCATCGCCCGATTCAGCCGTGCTCGATTATGGCTGCGGCGATGCGGAGGCTTCCGATCATGTCGCGCGCATGTCCGGCCTGCTTTATCTTTACGATGCGGCCCCCAATGTGCAGGAGCGACTGCGCCTGCGTTTTGGCCGCAATGAAAAAATCGTCGTTCTCACCACCACGGCGCTGGAGGCCATGAACGATCATTCAGTCGATCTGGTCATTGCCAATTCCGTCGTCCAATATCTGACCCATGCCGAATTTGAAAACATGCTCGGCATGGCGCGCCGCAAGCTCAAGAGCGACGGCCGGTTGATTGTCGCCGATGTCATCCCACCCGATGCCAGCGCCATCGACGATGTGCGCGCGCTTCTCACTTTTGCCTGGCAGGGCGGCTTCCTGATCCCCGCCTTCATCGGCCTTGTGGCCACTTTCTTCTCCGATTATCGCAAATTGCGCGAACAGCTCGGCCTGACCCGCTATGCGCAGCAGGATATCGAGACGCTTTTTGCGGCCCATGGCTTCAATGCCAAACGCGCGCCCAACAATATCGGCCATAATCAGACACGCATAATGTTTGTCGCCACGCCGACCGCGTGAGCTAGACCAGCGCAATGGCCGCTACGAGACGCCCGTAATCGGGCTCGCCGCGATGAACGCTGCGGCGATAAGAATAGAAACGCTGCTCATCGGCATAAGTATCGAGGCCGAGATTTTTGAACCGGCCCACACCTTCGGCCGCAAGCCTTGCGCCAATATAGGCCGGGAGATCGAACATGAAATGCCCGGACTTTGAAGAGGGCTTGAAAAACCGGGCATTTCCTTGCATCTGCGCGAGAAAGCGGTCGCGGAATTCCGCGCCGACCTCATAGGATTCCTGCGCAATCGTGGGCCCGAGCACGGCATGAATTGCCGGGCGCGAGGCACCAAGCTCTTCCATTTTCTGAAGCGTGGATTCGAGCACGCCTGAAAAAGCGCCCTTCCAGCCTGCATGGGCTGCACCAATGACGCCGGCCGCAGCATCGACAAAAAGAAGAATGCCGCAATCGGCGCCCGTCACGCCGATGGCCAGCCCACGTGTCTTTGTTACCAAAGCATCGCATCGCGGACGCTCATCGCCAAAGGCCTCTTGCACGATCATGCAATCGGGCGAATGCGTGAGATAGGGAATGCAAAGATGAGCGCGCAAGACACCGAGCGCATCCGCCATGCGCCCAAGATTTTCACCAACCGCCTGCGGCTCATCGCGCGAGCCACGACCACCATTGAGCGAGGCATAAAGGCCCTGCGACACACCGCCCTGACGCGTGAAAAAGCCATGCGCCACGCCATCGGCTTGCAGCAATTCGCTGGTGATGAATTGCGCTTTCATCGCCTCACCCGCGCACAAAACCGGGGAGCGCCGGGCCGCCACGCGGGGCAATCGCCAAAGCCTTGAACAATGTTCCCATGCCCGGCGCCGCACCGACGCGCTCGGTGACAAGACGCGCCAAAGCAAGATCAACAGCCTGCGCCTGTTCTGGTGTTGCCCTGCGCTTGAGCGTTTCCGCGCGCTGGGCAATGCCAAGGCGCATCAGAAATTCGCCCTGCGTCACCGGCCCCTGCACATCTGCGCCAGCCGCAATGGCCGCACGCGACAGAGCGGCGAAATCGACATGGGCCGTGAGATCGGCCTCACCGGGTGAGGCCAGCACATCGGCCGGTCGATGGTTTTTCAGCGCCTGCAAAGTCTCGCCGAAACCTGTTTCGACATGACCATAATCGATCACAAGAGCCGCCGACTGACCCGCTGCAATGCGCTTTGCCAAAGCATTCATCATGAGCTGCGAGGCGGGGCTGAGCTCCAAAAGCGTGCCCTCCGGCGCATCGGCTGTGATCAGTGTTTCGCTGTCAGGGGCAAGGCCAAAAATCAATTCCCCCTTGTCATCCAATCCAATCACGCGCTGATGCCAACCGTCTTTTGCGCGCATGTAATGGCGCACCGGCAAAGCGTCGAAAAACTCATTGGCAATGACAAGACACGGCCCCTCGGGCACGTCGTCAAGCGCTGTGTGCCAGCGCACCGGCGCTTGTGCCTGTGCGAGAGTTTTCTGCTGCGCATCCCTCAATACGGGGCTCGTCTCGACAAGATGCACTTCAATCGCTGCGCAAAAACCATTCGAGACGCGTGCCGCGCGCAAAGCATCGCTCATCAATGTGCCGCGACCGGGGCCCAGCTCAATGAGATTGATACGCGCGGGCTCGCCGAGCATCGACCAGACCTCGGCGGCCCAAAGCCCGATCAATTCACCGAACATTTGAGAGATTTCCGGCGCTGTGATGAAATCCCCCGCACGGCCGAAAGGATCGCGCGTCATGTAATAGCCGTGACGCGAATGGCCGAGCGCTACCGCCATAAAAGTGTCGAGCGCCATCGGCCCGTCATGCCGGATCGAATCCCGTATCATGCGGCCAAGCTCGTTCATGCGCTTGTCCCGCGCCGACCGTAAATCAGAAAAGCAATGCCCGCTGCAATCAGCGGCAGCGACAAGAGCATGCCCATGGTCGCGCCACCGAAAAGAAAGCCGAGCTGCGGATCGGGCTCGCGAAAAAATTCGCAAATGATGCGACCGACGCCATAGCCGATGGCAAAGAGGCCGGTCACCAATCCGGGGCGCTTCAGTGCACCTGCACGAATGGCAATCTGCAGAAGAATGAAGAGCAGAAGCCCCTCCAGCGCAGCCTCATAAAGCTGGCTTGGATGGCGCGGCTCGGGTCCGGCACCGGGAAAAACCATGGCCCAGGCCACATCGCTTGGCCGGCCCCAAAGTTCCGGCTTGATGAAATTGGCCAGCCGCCCAAAGAAAATGCCGATCGGCGCAACAGCGGCACAGAGATCGGCAACCGAGAGCACCGGCACTTTCTGGCGCCGCGCAAAGAACCAGATGCCGAGCGTCGCGCCCGCCAACCCGCCATGAAAGGACATGCCGCCCTCCCAGACCGCAGGAATGGAGGCGGGATGATCGAGAAAATAATCGAGATTGTAGAAGAGCACATAGCCAAGGCGGCCGCCGACGATAATGCCAAGCGCGGCATGAACCAGCAGATCGTCGAGACTATCCGCCAAGGGGCGCATGCGCCCGCCCCAAAGGGCGGCATTCACGGCAATGCGGCGCGCCAGCCACCAGCCGCCAACAAGCCCGGCTATATAGGCCAAAGCATACCAGCGGATCGGGAGCGGCCCGATTTCCACGAGAACCGGATCGATCACGGGAAAGGGCAGGACGAAAACAGGCATTCTCTCTCGCTGGCAGGGCAGGCGGGTACGTCTGCCGTGATGCGACGGGAGATTGCGGGCGTCAAGGCGCGGCTTGGCAAGAGGCGCGGCTTGGCCGCAGGCCCGGCTTGGCCAGAGGCGCGAAAGGCTGCGGCAGGCTGGCCCCTTGCGCAATCGGGCGCGAGGGGCGAAAAGAAGGCTCATTTTTGCAAAGAGCCGCCGCCATGAACAACACACGCAATCCCATTCTCGACGACATGGCCCGTTTGATGACGGATGCCGCCGGCCTCGCCCAAGGTGTTCGCCGCGAAGCCGAGACCGTCATGCGCACGCAGCTCGAGCGTCTGATGTCGACCATGGATGTCGTCACCCGCGAGGAATTCGAAGCCGTGCGCGACATGGCCATTCTTGCGCGCGAAGAAAACGAGCGGCTCGAAGCGAGAATTGCCGCCCTGGAAGAAAAGCTTTCCGCCAAAGGCGCATAAGGCGAAACATCGTCCCGGATATGAAAACGGCCCCGGTTTGCACCGGGGCCGTTCTTTTTTGAGTGGTCTCGAAGCTTAGCCCTCTTTTGCCTTGTTCTGCGCGCCGGAGGTCTTCCAGAGCGACCAGACAACGCCTGCCGCCAGAATGGCGAAAGTCACGCTCAGCGAAACAGAAGGCGGGATTTTGGCCAGGCCCAGCATGTCGGCCACAAAAATCTTGCCGCCGATGAAGATGAGCACCACAGCGAGCGCATATTTCAGATATTTGAAACGCTCGACCATGGCGGCCAGCGCGAAATAGAGCGCGCGCAGGCCAAGGATGGCGAAAATATTCGACGTATAGACGATGAACGTGTCGGTCGTGATGGCGAAGATCGCCGGCACGGAATCGACCGCAAAGATCAGGTCGGCAATATTCACCATCACCAGCACGACGAAGAGCGGCGTCATGAAGAGCACCGCCTTGCCGCTCTCGGGCGCGGGCAGGCGCACGAAGAATTTCTCTCCGTGCAGCTCGCTCGTCATCCGGAACCGCTTGCGCATAAACGCATAGATCGGATTGTTCTCGACGTCATAATTCTCATCGCCGGTGAAGAGCATTTTAACGCCGGTGATGACAAGGAAGGCGGCGAAAATATAGAGAACCCAACCGAAATTCTCGACCAGCGCCGCGCCGACACCGATCATCAGACCGCGCAGCAGAATGACCGCGAGAATACCCCAGAAGAGCACGCGATATTGCGACCTTTTCGGAATGGCGAAATAGCCGAAGATCATCGCAATCACGAAGACATTGTCCATCGACAATGATTTTTCGATCACGAAGCCGGTCAGATATTCCATGCCCGATTGCGGCGACATATACCACCACACCCAGCCGCCGAAGATCAGGCCGAGCGTGACATAAAAGAGCGAGAGAAGAAGGCTTTCGCGCACACCCAGATCGCCTGTGTGCTTTTGCAGCACGCCAAGATCGAATGCGAGCAGAACGGCAACGATCACATGGAAGCCGAGCCACATCCAGACCGGCTTGCCGAGCCACTCGGCCAAAAGAAATTCCATTTTTTATCCTGTCAGAATCGAGAAATCAGATCGGGTTGAAAACGGGTCGCGCCTGTAGCCTACGGGCGAGGCGGCGCGCCAGATGAGAACCCAGCGAAAGCCTGAAGCTGCGCAGGCGCAGCAAACGCAAAGCGCTTGGCTGGGCGCGGCGAAGCTCCCGGTCGATCTCCTCATCGATCCTGAGGCGGACGGCATTCAAACGATGGACAGCGAACATGCGAGTCTTCTCCGAGCAAAACAGAAAACATCGGGAAGACGCGTAGAGGGCCAGTCTGGTCCGAAGACCTGCATCGAGTCATCCCGATGCGGTCCGACATGATGCATGGCTTGAAAAAGACATGCGCCAGAGGGGCCCGGCCCGCATTGACGAAGCTAGATGCACGTTCGCGCCCCTGCAAGCGCAATCGGACATGCGTGCGAGCCGCGCAGATAACAAACGCGTCAGGTGAAAAGCACCAAATCCGGCGCGACATCTTGACTCAGCTTCAGGCAAAGCCCGGATCATCTGTGGACACGGGACTTTGCACGATAGACGCAACGCAACGAATCCAAGAGGTTGCAGACGTCGGGGCCCCCACTAGGCGTCCGGCAGCAACTGCGTATATTCAGTTAGCGGACTGATTCGCTGAATGGTTCGGCCAAAGGCCGGATGGGCGAAGAAATCCCGGGTTGCGCTCCTGCGTCGTCGTCAGAGTCACACACCGCGTTCAGCCCACAGGTTTCCAAGGCCTCCGCTTATGCCATCCATGCATGCCGAACTCGAACGCACCGAACATCCGGTCGATGTGGTCGAGAGAATTGCAGCGGTCAACGACTGGCGCTTCGACCGCGAAGACGACGACGAAATCTCCATCGATGTCAGCGGCGGCTGGACAGATTATCATGTGGCCTTCACCTGGCTGCCGGATGTCGAGTCCCTCCATGTCGCTTGCGCCTTCGACCTGAAGATCGCCGAGCGCCGCCGTGGCGAGGTGAATCAGCTCGTCTCTTTGATCAATGAACAGCTCTGGGTCGGGCATTTCGGACTCTGGGAATCCGAGAATGTCGTGATCTTCCGCCATGCGCTTGTCCTGTCGGGCGGCGCGGAGCCGACGCCGCAGCAATGCGAGGCGGTTCTGAAGGCAGCCATTACGGCTTGCGAACGTTATTTCCAATCGTTCCAATTCGTCATGTGGGCGGGCAAATCGGCGCGTGAGGCGCTGGAATCCGCCATGTTCGAGACCGCCGGCGAAGCCTGATGTCGCAAAGCCAGAAGACATTGCCGACCTCGCTGATTCTGGTTGGCGCAGGCCGAATGGGTTCCGCCATGCTTTCGGGCTGGCTCGCCATGGGCCTGCCCGGCAAGGCTATCTCCATTATTGAGCCCGCGCCCTCGCCAGAATTGATGGCGCTCTGCGCCGCAAATGACGTTCGGCTCGGAACCGATGCGACGGGGCTTGGTGCGGCTGAAGTCCTCATATTGGCGGTGAAGCCGCAAATGCTT
>CANHAW010000014.1 GCA_947458675.1 Beijerinckiaceae bacterium | reverse complement strand
CTTCATGCGCGATGCATCGACATCGATAACCACAACCTCACCGGAAGATTTTGGGGGCATTGGCTTTAACTTCGCGCCCATTAGCTTTCCTCATGCTGATAATGTGATGAACATCACCGCGCAATGTCCAGACAATGACAACCATGCGGCCCTCCAGATAACCGAAGGTCTGAATCCGGCTTTCGCCATAATCGACACGGAGGTCCGGCCTTTCATAAACAGGGCCACGCAGAACAAACTCCGCATCCTCGAAAGCGAGGCCACGCTCTTGCAGGGTCCAGTCCCGCTTGGCAGGGTCAAAACTGATCTTCATGCAATGAATATCGTATATACAAAAAATAGTCCAGAGGCTGTGCGATCATGACCGATAATCCCCGCCTCGTCTCCGCCGAAAAACGCGACGATGATACGGATGCCTCAATCCGTCCGTTGACGCTGATGGATTTCACCGGCCAGGAAGCGGCGCGCAAAAATCTGAAGATTTTCATCGAAGCTGCGAAGGCCCGCGGCGATGCGCTGGATCATGTGCTGTTCGTCGGCCCGCCGGGACTTGGCAAGACAACGCTGGCGCAGATTGTGGCGCGCGAGCTGGGCGTCAATTTCCGCTCGACGTCTGGTCCCGTGATTGCAAAGGCCGGCGATCTGGCGGCCCAGCTCACCAATCTCGAAGAGCGCGATGTGCTCTTCATCGATGAAATCCATCGCCTCAATCCGGCGGTTGAGGAAATTCTCTATCCGGCGATGGAAGACTTTCAGCTCGATCTCATCATCGGCGAAGGCCCGGCCGCGCGTTCGGTGAAAATCGATCTCGCCAAATTCACACTGGTCGGCGCCACCACGCGCGCGGGCCTTCTCACCACGCCTTTGCGCGATCGTTTCGGCATTCCGATCCGGCTCAATTTCTACACGGTGGAGGAATTGCAGGGCATTGTGGCGCGCGGCGCGCGCGTGCTGGGCATTCCGATGAATGAAGATGGCGCCAACGAGATTGCACGGCGCGCGCGCGGCACGCCGCGCATTGCCGGACGTTTGCTGCGCCGGGTGCGCGACTTCGCCATTGTCGACGGCAATGCAACGGTGACGCGCGAAGTTGCCGACAAGGCGCTGCGCCTGCTCGATGTCGATGCCATCGGCCTCGACATTATGGATCGGCGTTATCTCGACACGGTGGCGCTGAAATTCGGCGGCGGCCCGGTCGGCATCGAGACGATTGCCGCAGCCTTGTCAGAACCGCGCGACGCGATTGAAGATATTATCGAGCCTTATTTGCTGCAGCAGGGCTTCATCCAGCGCACACCGCGCGGACGCATTTTAACGCCCGCCGCCTTCAAACATTTGGGGTTGGAGGCACCCTCGCAGGATGCAAGCCAGCAGCTGGGCCTCGGCCTTGATGAATGAAGGTCTGCAAGGCAGAATGGTTTTCGTTCATTCATCAGTTTGATTCTTGCACCCGGGTGATTTTTGAGCCCAAAAAACTTGCTGGCCCGTATGCGAGCGAACCCCGCTGGCGACTGGACAATCGTCGATGTGGAAACCGCCTGCCGCCAGGCTGGACTGATGTTCCGACCGGGATCGGGAACTTCTCATGTCCAGATCAAGCATCCCGCAGCGCCGGTCATTCTGACTGTGCCGGCAAGACGACCTATCAAGCCCATCTACATCCGCAAGCTGGTGCGCTATATTGAAGCCTATGGAGAGTCCCATGGCGCTTGATTACCCGGTCCATATCGTAAAGCTTCCGCCCCAAGATGGCGGTGGCTATTTGGCAACCGTGCCTCTCCTGCCCGGCTGCATGTCCGACGGCGAAACGCCAGAGGAGGCATTGCGCAACATCCAGGACGCGATCACCGCCTGGATCGATGCCGCAAAGGAGTGGGGGCAGCCTGTCCCAGAGCCTGTTTCCGCCGGAGCTTTCAACGAGGAAAGCCGTGGGTTCCGCTTCGGAAGCTGATCGCCAGATGACCTCCCCCCATACATTCCCCATCCGCGTCTATTATGAGGACACCGATTTTTCCGGCGTCGTCTATCACGCCTCTTATCTGCGCTTCATGGAGCGGGGGCGCACGGAAATGCTGCGGGCCAAGGGCGTCGACCAGGGTGCCAGTCTGGCGGGCGAGGCGGGTGCGCGTTTCGGCTTTGCCGTGCGGGCAATGAATGTTGAATTTTTGAAGCCTGCCCGAATGGACGATCTGCTCACCGTCGAGACGGGGGTGGCCGAGCTGGGCGGGGCCTCGATGGAGCTCATCCAGCGCATTTTGCGTGGAGCCGACGTGCTGATCGAGGCCCGCGTGCGCATTGCCTGCGTGGCGGAGGGCCGACCCTGCCGCATTCCTGCCGCGATCCGCGCCACACTCGCCTGAGGGCGATTCGGACAGCGCTGCGCTGCAGCAGCGCTAACCCGATATTAACCCTGAACAATGCTTAACTCGTCCTTGGTCAAAGGCTTGTCCTGCGCTGGTGCAGGCGGGCCCCAGAAAGGACCGATTTGTCGCACAGGACATTCGGGGTGAAGGCCCCGGCATGGCCCGCGGGATCGAGCAAAGGACGGATCACAAGATGAACCCTGCCGACATTGCTTCCGGCGCGCTTGGGGCGCCCGTAGCCGAAATCACCTTCTGGCACATGTTCTGGCAGGCCCATTTCGTCGTGAAAGCGGTCATGATCGGGCTGCTTGCCTCCTCGGTCTGGGCCTGGGCGATCATCGTCAACAAATTCATCCTGCTGAAACAGGCCGAGAATTCGATGGACCAGTTCGAAGAGAGCTTCTGGTCCGGCAATTCGCTCGAAGATCTCTACAATGCTTTGGCCAACCGGCCGACCACCGCCATGGCGAGCCTGTTCGTCGCCGCCATGCGCGAATGGAAGCGCTCCTTCTCCACCGCCTCCTCATCCTTCATGGGGCTGCAGGCGCGTATCGAGAAAGTGCTCGACGTTTCGATTGCGCGCGAAGTGGAGCGGCTGGAATCGCAATTGCTCGTGCTCGCCTCCATTGCTTCGGCCGGCCCCTTCGTCGGCCTGTTTGGCACGGTCTGGGGCATTATGAGCTCCTTCCGCTCGATTGCTGCATCGAAAAACACATCGCTGGCAGTTGTTGCGCCCGGCATTGCCGAGGCCTTGTTTGCCACCGCCATCGGCCTGTTCGCCGCCATTCCGGCACTGATCTTCTACAATATCCTGTCTGGCAGAGTGGCGCGCTCGCAAGCGCGCATGGAAAGCTTCGCCGATGAATTCTCCTCCATCCTGTCGCGCCAGATCGACACGCATGTCGGTCGCGACAGGGCTGCCTGAGAGGAGAGCGCGCAATGGGAATGTCGGTGGGAGCCAGCGGCAAGAGCGGACGTCGCAGGCGCGGCGTGCCCCGCTATGGCGCCATGGCCGAAATCAACATGACGCCGTTCATCGACGTCATGCTCGTGCTGCTGATCATTTTCATGGTGGCAGCACCGCTGCTGGCAACTGGCGTGCCGATCGATCTGCCGCAAACCAAAGCTGCAGCACTGAACATCGATCAGAAGCCGCTGTCTGTGGCGATTGACGAAAAGGGCTCGATCTTCCTCGCCGACCAGCCGGTCGCAATCGAAGAACTGCCTGCGCGCCTGCAATCTCTGGCGAAAGAGGGTTTTGACGAGCGCATCTATGTGCGCGGCGCAAAGTCGGTCAATTACGGGCGCGTTGCCGAAGTCATGTCGATCATCACCACCGCCGGCTACAAAAAAGTCGCTCTGGTGACGGAGCAGGAAAGGAAGTGAGCGCTTTCCCGTGAAGATCAGCCTGTCCCAGCCCGGCACAATCATTTCCGCAGCAGGCCATGCAGCCCTGCTGGTGGCGACGCTTGTCGTTTTTTCGGATACGCCGAAATTCAGGGAAGCGCAGGAAAGCGTGCCGGTCGAGATCATTACCGATGCGCAATTGAATGAAATCATGCGCGGCGAAAAAACCGCACCGGAGGTCAGACCGACTCCTCCGCGCGCCGATCGGATCGATGAGCGGACCGAGACCAAGCCGACGCCGGTGGTCCGCGAGGCCAAAGTCGATACAGCCGCACCCGTCCAGGAAGGCCGCCGCGAGCCTGATCCCGGTCGCGATGAAAAACCTGTCGCTGCGCCACCGCGCCAATCGAGCCCGACACCGCCAAAGCCCGAGCCGGTGAAAGAGCCGCCGCGCCCCGAGCCGCCCAAAGCGCCTGAAAAAGCCGAAGCGAAAAAGCCCGATCCGAAAGAGGCCGAGGCGATCGAACAGGCAAAGGTGCAAAAGCCGAAAGAAGAGACGAAAAAAACCGTCGATGCGCCGGTGCCGCCGCGCATTCCCCCGCGCCCGCGCGAAACGCAGCCCGAGCCGCCGCGCCCCGATCAGGTGGCGAAATTGCTCGAGCAGAAAAAGACCGAAGAGCGGGCGCAAAAGCCGAAGACAGGCGACGAACAGGCGATCAAGGCACGCACCGATCCCACCGAGATCGCGCGCCTTCTGTCACGCGAACAGGCGCAGCAGCGCGCATCCACCGGCCAGCAGCTCAGCCAGCAAGCCTCGCTGGGCACGCAGACAGCCAATGCATCGCGCATGTCGCCCTCGCTTGCCGCCCAGCTCGATGGGCTGATGCAGGAACAATACAAGCAATGCTGGTCTTATTTCGGCACCAGCACCGGCCATCGCTACATTCCGCAAATCAAGGTGGAATATTCGAAGGACGGCGCGCTTGTCGGCCAGCCGAGCCTGATGAATCCGCCCTCCGACCCGGCGCTCAATTCGCTTGCCGAAAGCGCTGTGCGCGCCGTGCGCCGCTGCAATCCGCTCAAAATACCCGCGCAATTCCAGCCCTATTTCGAACAATGGCGCGCCCGCATCCTGCGCTTCGACCCCGAAGACATGCAGGGGTGATGGCGCACTGACCCAGACACCAAACGAGACTTGTCCATGACGGATCAAAAATTCTCAGCCATCACACGCCGCCACGCGACGGGCCTTTTGTCGGCCGGATTTGCCGGAGCACTGGCCCCTCAGGGCGCATGGGCGCAATCGCGCTTTCTCGACATTCGTCCCGGTTCGTCGTTTCGTCCAATCCCGATTGCGGTGACGAATTTCGCCGGCGATCAGGGCCCTGCCCTGTCTGGCATTGTGACGAATAATTTTGCCCGCTCGGTTTTCCTGCAGCCGCTGGAGCCGCGCTCCTTCCCGCAGCAGATCACCAATCCCGATGTCGCACCGCAGATGGATGCCTGGCGCACGATCAATGCGCAATTTGTCGTCACCGGCCGCGTCACGCGCGCGCCCGACGGTCGCCTGCAAACACAGTTCCGCTTGTGGGATGTTGCCACCGGACAGCAGGCCACAGGCCAGCAATATGTGACCGATCCGAATAATGCGCGGCGCGTCGCCCATATTGTCTCGGATGCGATTTTCTCGCGCATCACCGGCGAAAAGGGCTTTTTCGATTCCCGCGTCGTCTTCATCGATGAATCGGGGCCGAAAGAAAGACGCGTCAAGCGCCTGACCATTATGGACCAGGATGGCGGCAATGTGCGCTATCTGTCGCGCGGCGACGAACTCGTCGTCACGCCGCGCTTCTCGCCGTCCTCGCAGGATGTTGCTTACATGGCCTTCGGCCAGGGCGATCCGCGCGTCTTCATTCTCAATATCGAGACCGGGCAGCGCGAGGCCGTCGGCAATTTTCCGGGCATGACATTCGCGCCGCGCTTCTCGCCCGACGGGCAGCGCATCATCATGTCGCTGTCGCAGGGCTCGGCGTCCAATCTTTTCGTGATGGACCTGCGCTCGCGCGCCACCACAAGGCTCACCGATACAGCGGGCATCGATACGTCGCCCTCTTTCTCGCCAGACGGCTCGCAGATTGTCTTCGAAAGCGATCGCGGCGGAACTCAGCAAATTTACGTGATGGGCGGCAATGGCGGCGGCGCCAAACGCATTTCTTATGGCGAGGGCGCGCGCTATTCGACACCGGTCTGGTCGCCGAAGGGCGATCTGATTGCCTTCACCCGCCAGAAGAGCGGCGGTTTCGCCATTGGCGTCATGCGCCCCGACGGCTCGGGCGAGCGCATCATCACTGAGGGTTTCCATAATGAAGGCCCCACATGGGCTCCAAACGGGCTCTATGTGATGTTTTTCCGTGAGCCCGGCGGATCAGCCGGCCCGCGGATTTTTATGGCCGACGTTTTCGGGCGCGGCGAATTCCAGGTGAATACGCCGACCTTCGGCTCCGACCCCGCCTGGGGCCCGCTGCTGAGCTGATCGCATGCGAGGGCGCCGCGGGAAGCCCTTTGCAAAGTCTTGCAAAAAGCCTCCATCAAGGTTGATGGAACCTTATCTTAACCAAAAAAGGCTACGACTTGGGCCAATGTCCGGTTGCAGTGAAGGAGTTCCGGGATGGTTTTTTCGTTTGATGCGCGGGCCCTGAAGATCGCAGTGGCGCTTTGTGCGGCACTGGCGGTGTCGGCCTGCTCCAAAAATCCGAATGAAGACGGCGCTGCCGGTGCCGGCGGTCTTGGTATGGGCGCTGGCGCTGCCACGCCTGGCTCGCAGCAGGATTTCGTCGTCAATGTCGGCGACCGCGTCTTTTTCGAAAGCGACTCGTCGGAACTGACCTCGGTGGCGCAGGCCACGCTCGACAAGCAGGCCCGTTGGCTGTCGCAATATCCGCGCTATACGATCACCGTCGAAGGCCATGCGGATGAGCGCGGCACGCGCGAATATAATTTCGCCCTCGGCCAGCGTCGCGCGGAAGCGGCGAAAAACTATCTCGCCGCCCGCGGCGTGCCGGCCTCGCGCATGCGCACGATCAGCTTCGGCAAGGAGCGCCCGGTCGCGGTCTGCAACGACATTTCCTGCTGGTCGCAGAATCGTCGCGCCGTCACTGTACTGGGCGGGCCGAGCTCCTAAAAACTTCAAGGCGCAAGCCTGAAGGAGGACCGGCGCCGCAACGCGCCGGTCTTTTCGTATCTGCGGGGCAGCGCAGTCCAACTTTGGCCGAACTGTCACCGCATGTTAACCGGAGAGAGCCGCGGGACGCTGCGGCCGGAAGGCTGACCCATGCAGGCAAGATTTCGAAGTTTGATCGCCGCGCTGCTTCTGGCACTCGCGTGCGCCGCACCGGCGCAGGCACAATTGTTCGGCCGATCCGAACCTCAAGGCGATACGGCCGAATTGCTGTTGCGCATCGACCGGCTGGAAAACCAGGTGCGCACGCTCAACGGCCGTCTGGAGGAAACGCAATTCCTCCTGCGCCGCAGCGAAGAACAGCTCAAGAAATTCCAGCAGGATGTGGATTTCCGCTTCCAGGAATTGCAACAGCAGCGCGGCGGCGCCCGTCCGACCCAGACAAACCCGCCACAACCAGCGCCTCCTGCTCCGCCGCAGCGCCGCTCCGATCTCGAGCCTGAATCCGGCCCGGCTTTGGCGGAAGCCGCCACCCCGCGCACCAGCGCGGGAACGGGCGCGAATGCAGGCGTGATTGCGGGCGCCGGCATTGCAACGCCACACAGCGGGCGGGGCGATGCTTTCGATCCCGCCGCCAATCCCGATGCGCCGGGGGCGCCCCGGCCGCTCGGCTCTGCCGCATCCGCCGCAACGCCTCCTGCCCGCGCAACGCCGCAAGGCCCGCTGGGCGCCGATACTGGGGGCGGCGCGCCGCTCGATCTCTCAGGCGGACGCGGGCGCGAGGCCAATGCCGCAAGACCCCCTGCGTCATCTGCAGCGCTTCCTGCGACAACGCCGCGCGATGAATTCGATACGGCCTCTTTCTCGCTGCAGCAGGGCCAGTATGAAATGGCCGAAACCGGCTTCAAGACTTTCTTGCAGCGCTATCCGAAAGACGCGCTGGCGGGCGACGCGACTTTTCTGCTCGGCGAGAGTTTTTTCCTGCGCAATCTGCACCGCGATGCAGCCGAGCAATTCCTGAAAATCTCGACCGATTATCCGCGCATCGCCAAAGCGCCCGACGCCATGTTGCGGCTTGGCCAATCTCTGGAAAAACTCGGCGCACGCGAACAGGCCTGCGCATTTTACGCGGAGATTCCGCGCAAGTTCCCCAATGCCAATACGATCAAGGCCAGCGCGCAGCGCGAGGCCCGCCGCGCCAAGTGCTGATCCCCGACGAGATTTTCGCGCCCCATGCGAGCGCGCGCGGCCTGCTTGTCGCCGTTTCCGGCGGCCCCGATTCCATTGCGCTTCTGGCGCTTGCGGCCGAATGGTCGAAGGGCGACAACCGCCCGCCCGTTTTCGCCGCCACTTTCGATCATGGCTTCCGAAAAGCCTCACGCGCAGAGGCTGAACTTTGCGCCGCGCTCTGCGCGCGCCTCGGTGTGCCGCATAGAATTCTCGAATGGCACGGTGAAAAACCCGAAACGCGCATTCAGGAAAGTGCCCGCGATGCGCGCTACGCTGCTCTTGTCGAACATGCCAAAGCCATCGGCGCCGATCTTCTTCTCACCGCCCATCATGCCGACGATCAGATGGAGACCATCCTGTTCCGGCTGATGCGCGGCTCCTCCATCGGTGGGCTGGCGGGCATGCGCGCGCAGACCCGGCGCGGGGGGATCGTCCATGCGCGCCCGCTGCTGGCCCAGCGCAAGGCCGCACTTGTCGCTTATGCCAAAGGGCGCGATCTCCCTTTCGTGATCGACCCCACAAATGCCGACCCCCGCTTTGCCCGAACGGGCCTGCGCCGGCTGGCTCCCCAACTGGAAGAGGCAGGCCTCGGCCCGGAGATCTTCGCCCGGCTGGCGATGCGGGCCGAACGCGCCGATGCAGCGCTGGACTGGGCTGCCCAAGAACTGGCCCAGCGCGCCATTTTATCGAGGGAGGCTGGCCAAACGCAGCTTGCAGGACGCCAAATGGCCGAGGCTCCAGAGGAACTTGCACTGCGCCTGCTGCTTGAGGAAATGAGCCGGCTCGACGGCCGGCCCCGGCTGGAACAGGCCGAGCCGCTGCTACGCAGCCTGCGCGAGGCTGCGCGGGAGAGCCGCAGCTTCCGGGCCAATCTGGCGGGCCTGCTCATCGATCTGCGCCGCGATGGCACGATCGTGATCGCGCCTGAACCCGCCCGGCAGAGCTGAAAAGCCTCCGACAAGCCGTCAGCAACAAGATAGACGAGGGCTTCACTTGGCAAGGGGGCAGTGCGCGCCTACATTAGTTATTGATAGAACGGACCCTCAAAGGGCTCTCTCGGGACGGCGGTCTTCGCCGCATACAGGACTGAAATGAATCCGAATTTCAGGAATTTCGCCCTTTGGGTGATCATCTTCCTTCTCGTCGTGGCGCTGGTCATGCTGTTCCAGAACCCCGGACAGCGTCAGCAAACGGCGGAAATCCCGTTCAGCCAGCTGCTGAGCGAGGTCGATCAGGGCCGCGTGCGCGAAGTGACGATTTCGGGGGCCGAGATTTACGGCCATTTCACCGACAATCGCGCCTTCACGACCTATGCGCCCAATGATCCGACGCTGGTCTCGAAACTCTATCAGAAGAATGTTTCGATCACGGCCAAGCCGCCGTCTGACGGCAATAATTGGCTCGTGACCTTGCTCGTCAACGGCCTGCCGCTGATCGCCTTCCTCGGCGTCTGGATTTTCCTGTCGCGACAAATGCAGGGCGGTGCCGGCAAGGCCATGGGCTTTGGCAAATCGAAAGCCAAAATGCTCACCGAGGCGCATGGGCGCGTGACATTCGAAGATGTCGCAGGCGTCGATGAGGCCAAGGAAGATTTGCAGGAAATCGTCGAATTTCTGCGCGATCCGCAAAAGTTCCAGCGGCTGGGTGGACGCATTCCGCGCGGCGTTTTGCTGGTTGGCCCTCCAGGTACCGGCAAGACCTTGCTCGCGCGCGCCATTGCGGGCGAAGCCAATGTGCCCTTCTTTACGATCTCGGGCTCAGACTTCGTTGAAATGTTCGTCGGCGTCGGCGCAAGCCGCGTGCGCGACATGTTCGAACAGGCGAAGAAAAACGCGCCCTGCATTATCTTCATCGACGAAATCGATGCGGTTGGCCGTCATCGCGGCGCCGGTCTTGGCGGCGGCAATGACGAGCGCGAACAGACGCTCAACCAATTGCTCGTCGAAATGGACGGGTTTGAGGCCAATGAAGGCATTATCCTCATTGCCGCGACCAACCGCCCCGACGTGCTCGATCCCGCGCTGCTGCGTCCGGGCCGCTTCGATCGCCAGATCGTTGTGCCTAACCCCGACGTCACCGGCCGCGAGCGCATTCTGAAAGTTCACGTCCGCAAGGTTCCGCTGGCTCCCGATGTCGATCTCAAGATCGTCGCGCGCGGAACGCCGGGCTTTTCGGGCGCCGATCTGATGAATCTCGTCAATGAGGCGGCGCTGATGGCGGCGCGGCGCGGCAAGCGCATCGTCACACGGCAGGAATTCGAAGACGCGAAAGACAAGATCATGATGGGTGCGGAACGCCGCACGCTCGTCATGACCGAGCAGGAAAAAATGCTGACCGCCTATCATGAAGGCGGGCATGCGCTGGTTGCACTCAGCGTGCCGGCGACCGATCCCGTCCACAAGGCGACGATCATTCCGCGCGGGCGCGCTTTGGGCATGGTGATGCAGCTGCCTGAGCGCGACAAATTGTCGATGAGCTTCGAACAAATGACATCGCGGCTTGCCGTATTGATGGGCGGGCGCGTCGCAGAAGAGATCGTCTTCGGCAAGGAGAAGATCACCTCTGGCGCGCAGAGCGACATTGAGCAGGCAACCAAACTGGCGCGCGCCATGGTCACGCGCTGGGGCTTCTCCGATGAGCTGGGCACCGTCATGTATGGCGAGAACCAGGAAGAAGTCTTCTTGGGCTATTCCATGGGACGCCAGCAGAATATTTCGGCAGCGACCGCGCAAACCATCGACACCGAAGTGCGCCGCCTCGTCGAAGACGGCCTGCAGGAAGCGCGCCGCATTCTGACTGAAAAGCGCGATGGACTTGAGGCTCTGGCGCAAGGCCTGCTCGAATATGAAACGCTGACAGGCGATGAAATTATCGGCCTGCTCGAAGGCAAATCGCCGGTGCGCGAAAACGACGACGAACCCTCGCCGCCGCGCTCCTCGCCCGTGCCGAATTCCGGCAAGGGCCGCCCCCGCCCAGAGGGCGGAATGGAGCCGCAGCCGCAAGCCTGAGGCTTGATGCAGAAATGAGAAAACCCGGCGGTGGCGCCGGGTTTTTTATTGCCGTTTCCTTGCGGGATCGGGTGGGATCAATCCTTGATGGCTTCGTCGCGCAATTCGCGGCGCAGGATCTTGCCGACATTGGTTTTCGGCAGGCTGTCGCGGAAGATGATCTGGCGCGGAATTTTATAGCCCGTCAGTTTCTCGCGGCACCAGGCGCGCAATTCTTCTTCCGATGCACCACCCTCGCGCGCCACGATGAAAGCGCGCACGGCCTCGCCCGAATGTTCATCCGGCACACCGACGACGGCTGCTTCCATCACTTGCGGATGACCGCTGAGCACTTCCTCGACTTCATTGGGATAGACGTTGAAGCCCGAGACGAGGATCATGTCCTTGATACGGTCGACAATGCGCACCATGCCGTCTTCGCCGACATAGCCGACATCGCCGCTGCGGAAATAGCCATCAGCAGTGAAGGCTTTTTTCGTTTCCTCTTCCGCATTCCAATAGCCCTTCATGACCTGTGGGCCCTTGATGCAGATTTCTCCAGCTTCTCCGTTCGGCAATTCTTCGCCGGCCGCATTGCGGATCGAAATATCGGTTGAGGACACGGGATAGCCGATGGTGCCGGTGAATTCGTCAATATCGAGACGATTGACGCAAGCCAAAGGCGAGGTCTCCGACAGGCCATAGCCTTCGACCAATGGGCGCCCGGTGACGGATTTCCATTTCTTTGCAACGGCAGCTTGCGTCGCCATGCCGCCGCTCACGGCAATCGACAGGCGCGAGAAATCGACTTCGGCAAAATCCTTGCGTGAGGCAAGTGCATTGGCGAGCGTGTTGACGACGACAATCATCGTCATGCGCGATTTCTTGATCGTCTTCACAAAGGCGCCGAAATCACGCGGATTGGGAATGAGAATCTGGCAGCCGCCGATCTTCGCCATGAAGATGCAGCAGGCGGTCAATGCCAGAATGTGATAGAGCGGCAAAGCCGTCACCATCACATGATCGTCGCGCTCGCCGGCGAAAGAGCGCAGCCAGGCATCGCACTGGTTCACATTGGCGATAATATTGCGATGGAGCAGAATGGCGCCCTTCGCACGTCCCGTCGTGCCGCCCGTATATTGCAGGAAGGCCATATCGTCGGGCGATACTTCGACGGGGGTGAATTTTCCCTGCTGGCAGAAGAAAAGATAATTGGAGAAGGGCAGCGTCGCGGGCAATTTGTAGCGCTTCACATTGCGCTTGATATAGCGCGACACGAAATTGATCAGCGTGCCTTTTGCCCCGAGCAGATCGCCGGGGGAGACGACAATCGCCATTTCCGCCGTGAGGTCGGCGAGCGCCTCCTGCACGGTGTGAGCGAAATTCTCCAGCACGAAGAGAACGCGTGCGCCGGAATCATTGACCTGGTGGGTCAGCTCGCGCGCCGTATAGAGCGGGTTGATATTCACCACCGTATAGCCGCCGAGCAGAATGCCGAACAGGACGGCCGGATAGGCCATGACATTGGGCATCATAATGGCGACGCGGTCGCCCTTCTGCAGTCCGAAACGCTGCAGACCAATCGCAATTTCTTCGGCGCGTTTGATCAATTCGGCATAGGTCAGACGAACGCCGAAACTCTCGACAGCGGGGCGGTCGGGATAGGCCTGCGCGGCATGGCGGAGAATATCGACGATCGTTTCCGGCGACGCTTCATCGATCCTGGCCGGCACGCCTTGCGGATAATGCGCAAGCCATGGCCGGATCGTTGCTGTCTGCTGCTCAACCATGAATTTCCCCCGTATGCCCGACCGCAATTCAGTGCGGCCCGCGCCGGCGGAGAATTACACTGGCGGGCGCTGGCTGCAATCACTGGCTGCAGGCCAGGCCCATCACGGCTGCGTTAATCTCACTCGTCGGTTTTGAGCGCTTTCAGCTTGCCGAAGACAGCATCGACATCGATGGCTTCTTCCTGTTCGCGGCGCGGTGCGGCGACCGAGCCGAACACGTCTTCCTGGGTTGCAGGACCGCGTGGCGCAGTTGTGATTTCTGCCGGAACCAGCGTTGCACCCTGATCGTCGGCCTGCGCCGGACGGTCTTTGGACGCGCGGTTCACTTCGAGATCGAGATCGAGCTGCGAGCACAGGCCGAGCGTGACGGGATCCATCGGCGCAAGCGCTGCGGAATTCCAATGCGTCCTCTCGCGGATCGCCTGCAATGTCGTCTTCGTCGTACCGACGAGGCGCATGATCTGCGCATCCTTCAGTTCAGGATGGTTGCGCAAAAGCCAGAGAATGGCGTTCGGGCGATCCTGACGGCGCGACAGCGGCGTGTAGCGCGGGCCGCGCGCTTTCTTGACTTCCGGCAGAACGACTTTCGATTTCGCCAGCGTCAGGCGATAATCTTCATCCTTCTCGCCTTTGGCGATTTCTTCGCGCGTGAGCTGGCCCGAGGTGATCGGATCGTGGCCCTTGATGCCGGCGGCGACCTCGCCATCGGCAATGCCCTTCACTTCCAGCGGGTGCAATTTACAGAATTCGGCGATCTGGTCGAAGGTGAGCGAGGTGTTTTCCACCAGCCACACGGCCGTGGCCTTGGGCATCAGCGGGGCATTGCTCATCGGTCTCTCCTGTTCGCGCGTCCGCTCGCGCGGAAATTCAGACATGCGCCATCGGGCTCCGGCCCGGCCGAGGCAGAGCCTCATATCGCATATCCATGACGGGTATACGGCAAATATAGGCGCGGATGGCCGGCAAAGCAATCGGCTTGCCGCTTTTCGCGCAAGCCCTTGGCAAAATTGGCCGATCCGCTCTCAGCCTCAGACGGTCAGGACGATTTTGCCGATATGGGCCGAGCTTTCCATCAGGGCGTGGGCGCGGGCGGCCTCCTCCAGCGGGAAAGTGGCATGGATGATCGG
>CANHAW010000013.1 GCA_947458675.1 Beijerinckiaceae bacterium | reverse complement strand
CGCGGGTCGCCGGGCAGGCGAATGATGCAATCGGGTCTTTTGCCATTTGAAAGCGTTGCCTGGAATTCATAGGCATTGGGGGGCATGCCGTCGCGAATAATGGCTTCCATCCGGCCCTGGCCGAAAGCGCCGCGGCTTTGCTTGTTGGCGAGAATGTCTTTCAGCGAAACCACTTCCTGCGTCAGGCCGGAAATTTTCGCCTGTGCAGCATCGATCACGGCAAGGCGTTCGCCAAGCTGGGCGAGTTTTTCATCCGTCCTGTTGCCTGTGGCCTCAAGCCCTTGGCCGACGCGCTGGCTGACGCTGTCGAGCCGCTCGGCAAGTGTGCGGGTGAGTTCCGAATGGCGCTCATTCAGCTGCTGCTGCAGCGCGCCCATGCGGCCGGCCAGCTCTGAATTGATCCGGTTGAGTTCGGCCACTTTATCGTCGAGTTCGCGCTGGCGCTCGGCCGCCGTCGCCGTTGCCACATCCTGCGACAGCTGCGCCCGGCCCTGCGCCCGCGTGATGAGGAGCACAATGGCCAGCGTCACGCCCGCAAAGGCGAGCCCGAGGAGAAGAAGAGTGAGATCCATAGGCGCAAGCCTAGCGCGATTCGCGCCGCAGGGCGAACGAAAGATGAACAGCGCAGATCGATTGACCCCGGCAGGGCCGGCGCTTATCTCCTGCCGGATAAGCATCCATCAAAAGGTCCGAGCATCATCCATGGCCATATTGCCGATCATTGAATTGCCCGATCCGCGCCTGAGGCTTGTCTCCGAGCCTGTGGGGGCGGTCGATGCGGCCGTGCGCAAGCTCATGGATGACATGCTCGACACAATGTATGAAGCGCCCGGCATCGGCCTTGCCGCCATTCAGGTTGCAGTGGCCAAGCGCGTGCTCGTCATGGATGTGGCGCGCGAAGACGAGCCGAAGCAGCCGCTCTGCCTCGCCAATCCAGAGATCGTCTGGTCTTCCGAGGACAAGAATGTCTATCAGGAGGGCTGTCTGTCCATTCCTGAATATTATGAAGATGTGGAGCGGCCCAAACAGGTGCGCGTGCGCTATCTCGACCGTGACAACAAAGTACAGGAGCTTGAGGCCGACGGATTGCTCGCCACTTGCGTCCAGCACGAGATCGACCATCTCAATGGCGTGCTCTTCATCGATTATCTTTCGCGCCTGAAGCGCGAGCGCGTGGTGAAGAAATTTGCCAAGGCCGCGCGCCAGCGCGAGGATTGAGGCATCCCATGCGGATTGTTTTCATGGGCACGCCCGATTTCGCCGTTCCCGTGATGACGGAGATTTTGGGACAGGGCCACGAGATTGTCGCGGTCTATACGCGCGCGCCAAAGCCTGCCGGGCGTGGCATGGATCTGAAACCATCGCCTGTTCATGCACTCGCAGAAAAATTCGGCATTCCGGTTTTCACGCCGAAAAGCCTGCGCAGCGAAGAAGAGATCGCGCGTTTTGCCGCCCATGAGGCCGATGTTGCCGTTGTCGTCGCCTATGGGCTGATCCTGCCGAAAGCCGTGCTCGATGCGCCGGCTCTGGGCTGTCTCAATCTTCATGCCTCGCTGCTGCCGCGCTGGCGAGGGGCTGCGCCCATTCAGCGCGCCATTATGGCGGGCGATGCGCAGAGCGGCGTCATGGTCATGCGCATGGAAGAGGGGCTCGATACAGGCCCCGTCGGCATGGCCGAGCGTGTGACCATTTCTCCGGAGATGAATGCCGGCGAATTGCATGATCGTCTGTGCAGCATTGGCGCCGATCTGATGGTGCGCGCGCTGGCCGCTTTGTCGCGCGACTCGCTGCAATTCAAGCCGCAATCGGAAGAGGGCGTGACTTACGCCCACAAGATCGAAAAGGCCGAAGCGCGTATCGACTGGACGCGCGATGCCAAAAGTCTGCACGATCATGTGCGTGGGCTCTCGCCTTTCCCCGGCGCTTTCTTCGAAGTCGATCTCGGCAAAGGGCGAGAGCGCATCAAAGTGCTGCGTTCGCGCATTGTCGATGGCAAGGGCGCGCCCGGAACGATGATTGACGATGCGCTCACCATTGCCTGCGGCGAGGGCGCGCTGCAAGTGCTCGACATTCAGCGCGCGGGCAAAGCGCCGATGAAAGCGGATGAATTTTTGCGCGGCGCGCGCCTTGCCAAGGGCTTTGTCCTCCCGGCGGCTGAGTGATGCAGCGCTACCGCCTCGATATCGAATATGACGGCACGCAATTTTGTGGCTGGCAGCGGCAGGAAAATGGTCTGGCCGTGCAGCAGGTCATCGAAGATGCACTCACCGCAATCGATGGCGAGAAAGCAACGATCCGCGGGGCCGGCCGAACCGACACGGGCGTTCATGCCACCGCACAAGTTGCCCATGTCAATCTTGTGAAGGAATGGCGACCGGATAAATTGCGCGATGCGGTCAATGCACATATGCGCCCGCATCTTGTTGCCATTCGCGCAGCATCCCTTGTGAGCGAGGATTTCGATGCACGTTTTTCAGCCGTGCGGCGGCATTATCTCTATCGCATCGTCAATCGTCGCGCGCCGCTCACCATAGATGCGGGCCGCGCCTGGCTGGTCAAGCGCCCGCTCGATGCGCAAGCCATGCATGAGGCGGCCCAGCAAATGGTCGGCAAATTCGATTTCTCGACCTTTCGCGATTCCGATTGCCAGGCGGAAAGCCCGGTGCGCACGCTCGAGCGACTGGATGTCACGCGCGTTGGCGAGGAAATCCATATTTACACATCGGCGCGCTCCTTCCTGCACCGTCAGGTGCGCTCCATGGTCGGCTCGATCGAACATGTGGGGTCAGGCAAATGGCGCGCGCGCGATTTGCGCGAGGCTCTGGAATCAAAAGACCGCACACGCTGCGGCATGGTTGCGCCGGCCGGCGGCCTTTATCTCATCGGCGTTGATTATTAGATCACGAGCCACACAGGCCCATGACGCTCCCCGCGGTGCTCAGCCGAAATAGGCTTCGAGCGCGCGACGGTAGATGCGGGCGAGCGCCTCCAGCTCATCGACCGGGCAACGCTCATCCACGGCATGCATCGTCTGGCCGACGAGGCCAAATTCGATCACCGGACAATAGGCCTGGATGAATCGCGCATCCGATGTGCCGCCTGTCGTTGACAGCGCCGGTGTGCGGCCCGTCTCCCGTTCGATTGCTTTTGCAACAAGATCGACAAAGGGGCCGGGCGAGGTGAGAAAAGCGACGGCATTGGTCGGATCGAATGTCAGGTCGATGCGCGCCTGCGGTTCGGCTGCTTTCACACGCTGTTCGATTTCTGCGCGCAGGCTGTCTGGCGTCCAGCGATCGTTGAAGCGAATGTTGAACACGGCGCGCGCCGTGGCGGGAATGACATTGGTCGCAGGATTTCCGACATCGACGCTCGTCACTTCAAGATTGCTGGCATCGAAATGCTGCGTGCCATTGTCGAGCGGCGCTGCTTTCAGAGCAGCAAGAATATTGACCATGCGCGGAATCGGATTGTCGGCCAGATGCGGATAGCCGACATGGCCCTGCTTGCCATGCACGCTCAGGCGTCCGGTCAGCGAGCCACGACGGCCGATCTTGATCATGTCGCCCAGCGCATCCGGATTGGTGGGCTCACCCAGAATGCAATGATCGAAAATTTCGCCGCGCGCTTTTGCCCATTCGAGCAATTTCACCGTTCCATTGACGGCAGGGCCTTCTTCATCGCCGGTGATGAGAAAAGCAATCGCGCCCCGGCTCACGCCATATTCGCGCACATGAGCAATGGCCGCTGCCATGCAGGCGGCAAGTCCGCCCTTCATATCGACCGCACCGCGGCCCCAGAGCTGGCCCTCAGCAACTTCCGCTGCAAAGGGTGGAAAGCGCCATTGCGCCGCATCGCCCGGCGGCACGACATCCGTATGGCCGGCAAACATCAGGCAGGGCGAGCCTGTGCCGATGCGTGCATAGAGATTGTCGATATCGGGTGTACCGGGCTCGGTGAAGCGCACGCGCTCCACATGAAAGCCCGCAGCCGACAAATGGCGCGCCACAACATCGAGCGCGCCTTCATCGCGCGGCGTCACTGATGCGCAGCGGATCAAATCGCGGGCAATGTCGAGCGCGCTCGTCATGACACCTTTGCAGCAGGCCGCAGCCCCAGTTCGAAGACACACCAGAGGATCACAAGAACCAATGCTATGTCGAGCGTGTAGGGAACGAAAGGAGGAACCATTTCAGGCATTCGCGGTGCCAGCCAATGCGCGGCGCCCGCCAGCAGGGCCAGCACCATCGGCAGGCCGGCAAAAGAAGGCGCCAGTCCACGATCGCGAAATCTCTTGGCTGAGAGATTGTACCAGCACACGCCGCTCAGAAAGGCGACGAAAGCATAGACGATCAGGAATGAGTAGACGCCCAGCGCCGCCGCATCGAAGAGGCCGCGCTGCGACAGATCGCTCGTCGCATGGGGGGAGACCAGCAGCCAGACGATCTGGAAAGACAGAACGACCGTGCTGATCAGCGTCGTGCCGAACCACCAGACATCGCGCGAGACCGTGCCCTTGTCCGTGCGGAACAGGAAGCGGAAACCGTCGCTGGATAGGATCGCAGCCATCAATCCCTCAAAAGTTCGTTGATGCCGGTCTTGGAGCGCGTTTGCGCATCGACCGTTTTCACGATCACGGCGCAATAGAGCGAGGGGCCGGGCGTGCCATCGGGCAGCGGCTTGCCGGGCAGATTGCCGGAGACGACAACCGAATAGGGCGGCACATAGCCGACATGCACCTGACCCGTCGCGCGGTCGATGATCTTGGTGGAGGCGCCGATGAAGACGCCCATGGCCAGCACCGCACCTTCGCCGACGACAACGCCCTCGACGACTTCCGAGCGCGCACCGATGAAGCAATTGTCTTCAATGATCGTCGGATTGGCCTGGAGGGGCTCCAGCACGCCGCCAATGCCCACGCCGCCCGACAGATGCACATTCTTGCCGATCTGCGCGCAGGAGCCCACAGTCGCCCAGGTATCGACCATCGTGCCCTCGCCGACATAAGCGCCGAGATTGACGAAGGAGGGCAACAGCACCACGCCCGGCGCGATATAGGCCGAGCGGCGCACGATGCAATTGGGCACGGAGCGGAAGCCGGCTGCAGCATGCTCAGCGGCGCCCCAGCCATCGAATTTGGAGGGCACTTTGTCCCACCAGAAGGCGCCGCCGGGGCCGCCCGAGATCGGCGCCATATCGTTCAGGCGGAAGGAGAGCAGAACGGCCTTCTTGAGCCATTGGTGCACGACCCAGCTTTCCGGGCCGGTCTTTCCGGCGATCTTCTCCGCGACGCGGGCCTTGCCCGTGTCGAGCAGGTTCAAAGCCTCGTTCACCGCATCGCGCACAGCACCCTTGGTCTGGGCGTTGACGTTGTTGCGGTCCTCGAAAGCGGCTTCGATGGTCTTGGCGAGATCGGCAGTCGACATGGAACGTCCTCTTCAAGCGGTTCCCGCCAAAAAACAGCGGTTTTATCGTGCCGCTGTCTAGCAAGCGGACGGCGGCCTGTCACCCGCGGCGGATCTTTTCGATGAGTGCAGGGTCTTCTGCGATCAATTTCATCAACAGGGCGGTGGGCCAGCTGGGCAGCGCCTCGCCCCGCTCATATTTGGAGAAGGAATTGGGCGATCCGGTGAGCAATTGGCTCGCCTCTTTCTGGGTGAGGCGGGCCTTGCGGCGCATATCCTTGGCGAGCACGCGCATATTGGCGGCATATTCGGCCTTCAGTTCAGCGAATGCTTTCTCAAAGGCATCATGATCATCACCCATGATGACGCCATCGCCGCCGTCGTTTGGGAAAAACCCTGTGGCTTCGAATTCCTTCTTCAGGCCCATATATTCGATGGTTTCCATCCGGCTGCTGCGGGTGAGAAGTGCGCCTGTTTCGGGATGAATCATGGTCTTGCCAAAAGGAAATTGAACGTCATCGCGCATGGCCTATTTCCTTTTGAACGACAGCAAAATGAATTCGGTCAAAGTGTGTTCTGTGAATTTGATGTAGATGACGGCGCCTTCCCAAGGGATGACGTAAACGTCTTGCCATTGTTTGTGATCATTGAAACTGGTGACTGATTTGACGAAATGCTTGTGTTGAAGGGCATTGATGACGCGCATGACGCCTTCACGCTTTTCAAAACCCAAGGTTCGAGCACTGGCGATGGCCGCGATGGTCATGGGCGCCCGCTGGCGGACAAAAGCCGCCTGGAACGCCTCAAGATCGTGAGACGGTTTGAGCTTGTCCAAAATAAATAAACCTTAAAGGTGCTTTTGTCAAATCATACGGGCTGGCCCGCGCACCCATAATGGGCAAGAGCATCGCCCAGGGTCAAGCCTCGCGCCCGAGCCCGGTCAGGAAGCTCTCGAGGTCATTGGTCACGAATTCGACATGGGGCTCATGGGCGCCCGCGATTTCCCAGGGCTCGCGATGATCATCTGCGCCGAGTTTGGGAATGACCAATGTCGTCACCATGCCGCGCGCGTGGGGCACTGCAAGATTGTGCGAAATATCTTCAAACATGGCGGCGCGTGCAGGATCGACCGCATGCCGGTCGAAGAAGCGTTGATAGGTTTCGGCTGCGGGCTTGGGCACGAGATCGGCGGCGACAATGTCGAATATGTCTTCGAACATGTCATGGATGCCAAGCCGCTCGGCCGTGCGCAGGGCATGTTCGCGCGAGCCATTGGTGAGGATCAGCTTGCGGCCGGGAAGCTGCGTGATGGCCTGTGCAAGCGTGTGGTTGGGCACGAGCGAGGAGCGATCGATATCATGCACGAATTGCAGAAATTCATCTGACGAAATGGCATGCTCTTCCATCAGCCCGCGCAAAGTCGTGCCATAGCGCTGATAATAATATTTTTGCAGCGCGCGCGAGGAGAGGCCGTCGAGCCCGAACATATGCGCCATAAAAAGCGTGATGCGCTGGTCGATCTTCGGCCATAGATCGCTGGAGGGCGGATAGAGCGTATTGTCGAGATCGAAGACCCATGTATCGACATGGGCAAAGCGCAATCGTGTTTCCACTGGCAGCAGCGGGAAAGCCGCCTCTCTGTCGAGATCGAAATCTGGCGACTTTCCCGTAATGATCCTTACCTCGTGATCAGAGTGCCGGCGCCATGATCGGTCAGAAGTTCGACGAGCACAGCATGGGGCGTCTGGCCATCGAGAATGACAACGCCTTCCACGCCCTGTTCAAGCGCGTAAATGCAGGTTTCGACCTTCGGGATCATGCCGCCGGTGATGGTCCCATCCGCAATCAGGCGGCGGATATCGTCAACCTTCAATTCCTTGATGAGTTGCTTGTTCTTGTCGAGAACGCCCGGCACATCGGTGAGGAACAAAAGACGCTTGGCCTTGAGCGCGCCGGCAATGGCGCCGGCAAATGTGTCGGCATTGACATTATAGGTCTCGCCATCCGCGCCCATGGCGACGGGGGCGAGAACGGGAATGAGCTCGCGCCCAAGCACCTGGTCCAGAACCGTAGCATCGACCTTGTCGGGCTCGCCGACAAAACCGAGATCGACTTCGCTGTCGGTGACCTTGCGGGCCAGCACCATATTGCCGTCCTTGCCGCACAATCCGATGGCGCGTCCGCCCTCCGCATTGATGAAGCCGACAATCTGCTTGTTGATCGAACCGGCCAGAACCATTTCCACCACTTCGACCGTCTCGCGATCGGTGATGCGCAGGCCTGCGGCAAATTCTGACTTGATGCCGAGCTTTTTCAGCATGGCGCCGATCTGCGGTCCGCCACCGTGCACGACCACGGGGTTCACGCCCGATTGCTCGAGCAAAACCATATCGCGGGCGAAAGAGCGGGCGACCTCTTCATTGCCCATGGCATGACCGCCATATTTCACCACGATGATCGCATCGTCATAGCGCAGCATATGCGGCAGGGCCTGCATCAATGTGGCGGCCTGCTCCTGCGGGCTGCCCTTGGGCGTGTCGGTCATGGGATCGGTCCTCTCCTCGCGCGCTCTTGTTTAGCCGGTCCCCTTGGCAGCCTCAAGACAGATACGATTGCCAAGGCAGGCGGCATGAGGTGCAATCGCCTTCTTTTCAGGATCTTCTTGTTTTATTCCTTTTATGGAATATATTAATGTCGTGGATTGTCGAAGTCACGAACGAGTTTTCAGCCTGGTTCATGGAGCTTCATGCCCCGGTTCAAGATGACGTTGATCGCATCGTGGGCCTGCTGGAAGCGAAGGGGCCGCAATTGCCATTCCCCTTCTCGTCAGGTCTGACGGGATCGCGCTACGGGCATATGCGTGAGCTTCGTGTCCAATCAGGTGGCGCGCCCTATCGGATTTTCTACGCTTTCGATCCGAGACGAACCGCGATCCTGCTCATCGGAGGATGCAAGACTGGCGATGACCGATTTTATGAACGGATGATATCGGTGGCAGACGATCTGTATGAAATCTATCTCGCGGAATTGCGCAAAGAAGGATTGTTGTGATGGCAGGGCATCGCTCATTTCAGGAGCTCCGAAAGGCAATCCCATCTGACCGACGCGAGCGCAATCGGCGTGAGACAAGAGCGCTGTTGAAAGCTCTTGCGCTTTTTGAATTGCGGCAGGTGCGTGGCAAATCTCAGGACGAGATTGCACATGAATTGAGCGTTCAGCAGCCGGCCGTCGCAAAAATGGAACGGCGCGACGATATTTACGTCAGTAATTTGCGCCGCTATGTCGAAGCTCTGGGCGGGCGCCTTGAAATCACCGCCCATTTTCCCGATGCGATTGTGCCCATTTCACTGGGCTCGTCTGAGCCTGCCGAGTGATCCCTAAAAGACCGTTCCGCGCTCGCTCAGCAAACGCGCAATCCCCTCGCGCAATTCGCCAATGCCATCGCCATTTTCAGACGAGGTGAAAATGATCTCCGGATGCGCGGCGGGGCGTTTGGCAAGCCCTTCCAGCACGCCGGCCATCCGCGCCTCAATGTCGGATTTTTTCACCTCGTCCTTCTTGGTCAAAACGACCTGATAGGACATGGCGGATTTATCGAGCAGATCCATCATTTCAAGATCGGGCGGCTTCAGACCGTGGCGTCCATCGACGAGCACGAAAACGCGCGCCAGGCTGGAGCGGCCGCGCAGATAGGCGTGCATCAATTGCGTCCAGGAAGAAATCTTTTCCTTCGAGACGGCGGCAAAGCCATAGCCCGGCATATCGACGAGCCGCATCGGCTCTTCGCCGGGCGTGCCGATTGCGAAGAAATTCAGCTGCTGGGTGCGCCCCGGCGTGTTGGATGTGCGCGCCAGCGCCTTGCGCCCGGTCAATGCATTGAGCAGGGAGGATTTGCCAACATTCGAGCGTCCGGCGAAAGCAATTTCGACAGGCCCTATCGGCGGCAGTCCGTCAATCTTCGACGCCGCCCATATGAATTCGCAATTGCCAGCAAAAAGCTTGCGGCCGCGCTCGAACAGATCGGCATTGTCGGTCATGTCTATCCTGGAAAAGGGCGCGCGGCAGGCACCGCGCGCCGGCGTTTCAATTCGCGGTCTTCTTCTTTGAGAGCAGACCGGAGAGATTGTCCCACAATTCCACCTTCACCCCGGCGCGCTTCATGATCATATATTGCTGGCCCACGGAGAGCAGGTTGTTCCAGGTCCAGTAGATCACCAGGCCGGCCGGGAATGTGCCGAGCATGAAGGTGAAGATCACCGGCATCCACGCAAACATCTGCTTCTGGATCGGGTCGGTCGGCTCGGGGTTCATCTTCATCTGGACGAACATCGAAATGCCCATCAGAAGCGGCCAGATGCCGATGGCCAGGAAAGGCCCGATCATGGGAATGAGCGTCGGATCGAAGGGCAGCAGACCGAACAGATTGAACAGGTTCGTCGGATCGGCGGCAGAGAGATCCTTGATCCAGCCGAAGAAAGGCGCATGCCGGATCTCGAGTGTGATGAAGATCACCTTGTAGAGGGCGAAAAACACCGGAATCTGCACAATCACGGGAAGACAGCCGGCGACCGGATTGATCTTCTCGCGCTTGTAGAGCTCCATCATCTCGAGCTGCTGCTTTTGCTTGTCATTGGCATAGCGCTCGCGGATCTGCAGCATTTCGGGCTGCACCGCCTTCATCTTCGCCATCGACAGATAAGAGCGATTGGCGAGCGGGAAGAAGACGAGTTTCACGATCACGGTCACGATGAGAATCGCAACGCCGAAATTGCCGACCCATTTGTAAATGATGTCGATCAGTTTGAAGAGCGGCTTGGTGATGAAATAGAACCAGCCCCAATCGATCATCAGGTCGAAATTCTTGATGCCATATTGAGCCTGATAGCCGTCGATGGCCTGCACTTCCTTGGCGCCGGCGAAGAGGCGCGTCGTCGTGACTTCCATTGTGGCGCCCGGTGCAATCGTGCGCGCATCTTCGAGCAGATCTGCCTGATAGATGCGGTTTGCGCCTTGCGGACCGACAGCAGAAAAGCGGCTCTTGAAGGAGGCATCCTGAGCGGGAATGATTGCGGTGGCCCAATATTTATCGGTAAAGCCAAGCCAGCCCGATGTGCCTTCGGCTGTCTTCGTCGCCTTGGGCTCTTTTTCGATCGCATCATAGGTGAATTCCATGATGCGCGAATCCCCGACAATGCCGAGGAAGCCTTCGTGCAGCACGACATAGCCGTCGGTCTTCGGCTTGCCGAAGCGCGTCAGCAGCGCATAGGGATGGACGGCAGCCGCCTGCGCACCCTTGTTCTCGACACTGTCCTTGATCGCGAACATGTAGCGATCGTCGAGCGAAATGGTGCGGCGGAAAATCAGGCCTTGGCCATTGTCCCATGTCAGGTCGACAGATTTGCCGGCCTCGAGCCTTTTCGCATTGGATGTCCAGACCGTATCTGCATTGGGCAGCGCCAGATTGGCGCCGGCCGCATTCACGAAACCAGCTTCTGCGTAATAAGCGTTCGGCGATCCGGCAGGCGAGAGAAGCGAGATGAGCGGGCTCTTGGGATCGATCGTTTCGCGATAATTTTTCAGCGAAATATCGTCGAGCCGCGCGCCCTTGAGTGAGATCGAACCGATCAGCGCGGGCGTGTCGATGGTGATACGCGGCGATTGCGCCAGCGCCTGATCGCGCGTCAGCGCCAGTGCGGGTGCATTGGCGGGCGGCTGACCGACGCCGGGCGTTTCCGTGCTGGCAGCGGGCGCACCGGGCGCGCCGGGCGCTGTCGCATTGGGCGCGCCAGCGGTCGGGGTCTGCTGCGTCGCGGGGCGCGGAGCGAGCATTTGCGGCGGGCCATAAAAATAATTCCAGCCGAGAAGGACCAGCATCGACAGGCCCATTGCCAGGAAGAGATTCTTTTGATCGCTGCTCATGTTCGGGCCTGGTGTTTCTGTCTCGTTTGGAAAGGATCCGGCGCGCCGGATTTATTCGTTTTGGGCGGGCGCTTTTTTGCTGTTGTGCGTGGCGAGCCGTCGCTCGATACGCTCAAATGCTCGGGCAAGATCGGCCTGCAGGAGGCCGAAGTTGCGCGCCAATGTCTCGCGTCGAGCAACCACCACATAATCGCGAGCTTTGCCAGTCGCTATTTCGCCGCGCGCCATACCGCTCACACGAAGCGCCTCGCGCAGGCGACGGCGTATTCTGTTTCGCTCGACGGAATTGCCGGTCTTTTTTGTAACCGTCAGGCCAATGCGGCAGGCAGGCTCTTGGCTGGGCGTCTGGCGGCTCTCGTCGGCCAATGCCTGAAGAGTAAAGGCGCTCTCGTGATGGCGCGCGCCTTTGGCCACAGCCAGAAATTCAGAACGTTTTTTGAGCCGTGCAAACGGCGCGTCTTCAGTCCGGGCGACCGTCGCGTCAGCCGGGCGGCCATCAGGGCCGCCGATATGGCTTTTGCTTGCGCCGCTCTGGCCGTTCATCGGGCCTGCCCTTCTTGCGCGGACCCGCGCGGGGCCGATCAGGCCGACAGGCGCTTGCGGCCGCGAGCGCGACGGGCAGCGATCACGCGGCGACCGCCGACCGTTGCCATGCGGGCGCGGAAGCCGTGACGGCGCTTGCGCACGATCTTGGAGGGTTGGTAAGTCCGCTTCACGGGTCTGCTCCAGGTCTGTGTGGAACTGCTCAAAACCCTGATATATCAGGCCTTTGAGGTTCCGAATGGGTCGAGAATTGCGCCGGTTCCGGTCGCTCGCCACATTGTTGCGCGGCATGCAAGACTGGACGACGTCGGCGCCTGCCGAATTCGCTGGCGAGCTTATAGGGGCAGTTTCCGCGTGAAGTCAATTGACGATCGTGCCTTCAACAGGGCGGCGTCGCGTGTCAGACTGGCCCAGCCGACAAGAAAGAGCCCGACAGGGCAGGCGGCAAGGGCAAGGGTAAGGTCTAGGGAGGACATGGATATGAGCGAGCGCAATCCGCACCCGATCCGCCGGATCGTCACGGGCCATGATGCAAAGGGCAAGGCCAAGGTGCTGATCGATGCGCCGGCGACCAATGTCAAATCTTCGCGGCCCGGCCAGTTTTCCACGCTTCTGTGGTGCACGGACGATGCACCGGCCGCCATGCCGGTCGGCGAGGATGCGGAGGATATGGGCGAGCGCAAGCTCGGCACCTATCCGCCCGAGCGCGGCACACGTTTCATGATTGCCGAATATCCGCCCGGCAATGTGCCCCGCCGCCACCGCACCGAGACGATCGATTACATCATCGTCCTCTCCGGGCAGATCGAAATGGACCTCGACGAGGGCGAAATGGTGACCATGGGGCCGGGCGACGTCATGATCCAGCGCGGCACTTATCATGCCTGGCGCAATCCCGGCCCCGAGGTCTGCCGCATGGCCTTTGTTCTGGTCGATGGGCAGCCTCTGGGCCTTGGCGATCCGATCCGGCGGGGCGAGGGCGTGGGGGCGCGCGTCCCGCATGGGTGAGGGGCGCCAAGGGGCCGTTCACTTAAATTCCTAAAATGCGTCGCATCCTGCGGCTCCGCTTGCTACAAGCGGGCCGAATTGACCCTGAAAAGGATGCAGGACGTGGACAGGACCGGACAGACAGCGGCTGACAGCCCGGAGATGGCAGGACGGCGGGAGACCGTGCTCGCCCATCTCGTCGCGGCTGGCTATCCGCGTCGCGAGCCCCCGATCCTGCAGCCGGCAGCGATTTTTCTCGACCTTGCGGGCGAGGATATTCGCGGCCGCCTCTATCTGACCTCGGATGCTGCGGGCGCCGAATATTGCCTGCGCCCGGAATATACGATCCCCGCTTGCCGGACCTATCTGGCCTCCCCCGATGCCGGGCGTCCGGCCAGCCTGTCCTATCTCGGCCCCGTCTTCCGCTTCCGTCAGGGGGCACCGTCGGAGTTTCATCAGGCTGGGCTTGAGAGTTTCGGCCGCACCGATCGCGAGGCGGCCGATGCGGAAGTGATGACTTTGGCGCTGGAAGCTGCCGAACAGGCGCTGGCGCGCCCGCTATCTGTGCGCATCGGCGATGCCGGCCTTTTCACGCGCCTGCTCGAGGCACTCGAACTGCCGCCCGTCTGGCTGCGCCGTATTCGCCGCGGCCATGCGCTTGGCCAGCCGATCGCCAAAATTCTCGATCGCGAGGACAATGCCTCCACCGCCGATCACTCGGGCGTGCTGGCCGCATTGGCCGGCGCCGATCGCAATGGTGCGCGCGCGCTCGTGCAGGATCTTCTGTCGATTGCCGGCATTTCGTCGGTCGGCGGGCGCTCCGCCAATGAAATTGCCGAGCGCTATCTCGAACAGGCCTCCGCTCAGGCAGGCGGCGGCGTGACGGCGCAAAAACGCGCCATTCTCGAAAGCTTCCTGAAAATTTCGGGCGATCCTGACAAGGCTTCGCGCGCACTGCGCAAGCTTGCAAAAGATGCCAAGCTCGATCTCTCTGCTGCGCTCGACGGTTTTGAATCGCGCCTCAATTTCATGGCCGCCCGCGGCTTTGACATGTCGCGCCTGACGTTCTCGGCCGCATTTGCGCGCAATCTCGATTATTATACGGGCTTCGTGTTCGAAGCTTTCGAAAATGCCGATGCGGGCCGCCCCATTGTCGGGGGCGGGCGCTACGACCGGTTGATGACGACGCTGGGCGCCGG
>CANHAW010000012.1 GCA_947458675.1 Beijerinckiaceae bacterium | reverse complement strand
CGATGCTCGTGGTGGGTTTCGAGATCCAGCGCTATGTCCGGCAAGACCATCAGATTGCATCTGCGGCGGAAGGTTTCGCGATCGTTCTGTCGCATCGTGCCAGACCGATCGGCGGCTCCGCTTTGTTGCAGGATGCTGAAATTGTCGCTGCGACTTTTCCTGAACTGGAAAAAACCCATGGTGCGCTTTGGCGCGAATTCATTGGCATTCAGGCGACCTATCTGCGTTTCGAGCCAGACAGCGACGGCTGCATTTCGGGCGACACATGCAATTACACGCGCGCGCGCGTTCTGTGGACCTGGTCAGGCGGTACGGCCGGCTCACGTGAGCTGCTTGAGGGGCGCGGTCTCCTGCGCTCCTGCGCGATCCTTCAGCCGGCATTGACGCCAAGTGCCGGCACTTTGCCGGAGGGCGTTTTTGGCAGCGGCACTTTGGTGGCAGTCGATCTGGTCTATGCCTATCGGCCGGCACTTATGGCTTCGCTTTTTGCTTCGCGCCGCATTTTGCGACAGGCCTTTCTGCCACCGCTTTACGGCGATCTTGAATTCGATCCGTCCGCAGATATTGGCGAGGTCTCGCCATGTCCGTGATGCGCCGCTTCATGGCTGTTCTTGCGCGCTGGCGTCGCGACAGCGCCGGCAATATTGCCGTGCTTGCCGCGCTCGGTCTCATACCTTTGCTGACGCTGACTGGCGCGGCAGTCGATTTCGGCATGAGCCTCTATGCGCGCCAAAGGCTCGATGCCGCCGTGCAATCGGCAGCTGCAGCCGCCATTGCCCAGGCGCGGGCTTTGCGCGCTGCACGTGCAGAAGTCAGCGATCTCGAATTGGAG
Source organism: Beijerinckiaceae bacterium (assembly GCA_947458675.1). Taxonomy (GTDB): domain Bacteria; phylum Pseudomonadota; class Alphaproteobacteria; order Rhizobiales; family Beijerinckiaceae; genus Terripilifer. The sequence goes on along the minus strand of CANHAW010000012.1, from coordinate 13,271 downwards.
ACGCGCGGCCGCAGCCGCGCCGATCTCGTGTTCAATGCGCAAAAGCCAAGCGTACGCAATGTGCGAACCCAGTTTTCCATGACGCGCACGCCGGCCTCAAACACATATCTGGTCAATATCGAATATGAGGCCGCCATCGGAACGGTTTTTCTGCGGCTTGCCGGCATGTCCGAACTCAATCTGCGTGGCAGCGCATCGGCGAGCTGGATTGCCCGCGATGCCATTTTTGAAGAACGTTTCGAAGATTACGAAAAAGATGTTCTGGCTTCTGGCGCGAAAATGCTTTCGGGCATGGCAGGCTGGGCCACCAATGGTCTTGCCCGTGCGCCTTCGGGGAGCATGCTCCGTCTTGTGCCGACACGCACATTTGGCGCATCGGCGCCGCCTGACGATGTGCGCGTGGCATTGGAATTGGATTCGGGCGCGATCAATTCCTTTGTGTCGCGCAGATTTTCGGCTGAACCGGGTGTGTATCATATACGCTATTGGTACCGCGACGGCGGCGCAAGCCGCATGATCGAGCCGGCCTGGCTTTGCGCGACAAGGCTTGAAGATGTCGACTGGATGAAGGCGCGCGACGCCGATGCATCATCCGACACAAGTCTCGTCTCAACCTATCTCACCGTGGATGTCGGCAATGTGCCGCCGACAGAGGCGAGTTTGACGAATGTCGCGCGCATCGATGCCTGCTATAATTCCGGGGCACGCTGGATCGAGCGCATCGTCAAAGTCGATATTGCCGCGCGTGGCGATTACTGGCTGACGTTTCGCGCCGAGGGTCGCACCGACGGGCGTGCCGGCGCCATCTCCAACATGATCGTCTGTCGCGATCCATGCGCCTATGACGATGGATCGTCGCGCCCTGCCGCGGATAATTCGCCATGGTCGCGCGACCAGCTTTTGTTCGAGGATGTTTTCTCCACGAGCGGAGAAAATCCCATCGCTTTTTCGCCGGGGCGCAATGGTGCATGGTCGTCGCTTCCTTCGGGCTGGACCGTGGCGCCCCAGAATTCGGTGGTCTATTCCAGCACGGAGGGGTTTGTCGGCCTCGATGCGCCAACGTCCGACGGGCGGTTCGGCAATCGCCTGATGACGCGCCCCTTCCTCTTTGCGCCCGGTCATTATTCCCTGCGCTATGCCTATTCGGTCGGCGCCTCTCAGACGAATGGCGCCTATTGCTCCTATTTCGGTCTGCCCCGCGATCCGCCGCTGCTGCGTGGCGGCAGTCCCGACCCCTATTCCAATCTCGTCGTCGCCTTTATCGATTCGGACAAATCGGTCCTCCATCCCGAAGCCAATGGCGCCAGCGCTCAATCCTCGCCGGTCTGGGTGGATGCGCGTGGGGTGAGGGCGGGCAATCTGTCCAATCCGCCGCCCTCTCTGCCCTTGGGGACCAATGCTGTCGATTTCTGCGCCGACATGCCCACGGGCGTGCAGGCGCAGCGCGAGGTTTTCTTCAACATTGTCCGGCCCGGCTATTACTGGATCAGCTTTTCGGGCGGCGGGGCGGCCGATGGTCAGGGAGGGCGAATCGGGCGGGTGCAGATCCATGCGCGCGATTCGCGCGATCAGCCGCTCTGGCGCGTCGTGAAGGATGGCAGCGAGCCGACTCCCGCGTTCAGTTCCTGGATTGCCATGCCGGCGGGGGGTGCGCGCACGCTTTATCGCGTCCAGGCGCAATAAGGCGACGATTTCGCTTGGGGATCGAGCCGGCGGGGGGTTCCCAGCTTTGAGCTTTTGGGCTAAATCAGCGACATCTTTCGGGCAGGGGCTCCCGCCTGAACGCCCTGACGGGTTTTCGGAGGACGCGCTCCGGCCATTTCCAGGCCGACAGCGCGGCCTTTTTTTGTGCGCGCGGCGACCCTCGGGTCGGCCCGCCAAGAGACCGGACGATCATGCCGAAACGGACAGACATCCAGACCATTCTCATCATCGGCGCGGGCCCGATTGTCATCGGCCAGGCCTGTGAATTCGATTATTCCGGCACGCAGGCCTGCAAGGCTTTGCGCGAAGAGGGATACCGGATCGTCCTGGTCAATTCGAACCCGGCGACGATCATGACGGATCCCGACATGGCGGACCGCACCTATGTCGAGCCGATCACGCCGGAGATTGTTGCCAAGATCATCGAGAAGGAGCGCTATGCCGCTCCCGGCGGATTTGCATTGCTGCCGACCATGGGCGGCCAGACCGCGCTTAATTGCGCGCTCTCGCTGAAAAAGATGGGCATTCTGGAAAAATATGACATCGAGATGATCGGTGCCACGGCTGAGGCCATCGACAAGGCCGAGGATCGTGAATTGTTCCGCGATGCCATGACCAAGATCGGCCTCGATACGCCCCGTTCGCACCAGATCAAGACTTTGGCGCAGGCGCTCGACATTCTCGACGACATTGGCCTGCCCGCCATCATTCGCCCAAGCTTCACCATGGGCGGCACGGGCGGCGGCATTGCCTATAACAAGGCCGAATATATCGAGATCATCGAGCGCGGCATCGATGCTTCGCCCACCAATGAAGTCCTCGTCGAGGAAAGCGTGCTGGGCTGGAAGGAATATGAAATGGAAGTTGTCCGCGACAAGGCGGACAATTGCATCATCGTCTGCTCGATCGAGAATATCGATCCGATGGGCGTGCATACGGGCGATTCCATCACCTGCGCGCCGGCGCTGACACTGACCGACAAGGAATATCAGATCATGCGCGACGCCTCGCTGGCGGTTTTGCGCGAGATCGGCGTCGAGACGGGCGGCTCGAATGTGCAATTTGCGGTCAATCCCGAAAACGGCCGCATGATCGTCATTGAAATGAATCCGCGCGTGTCGCGCTCGTCCGCGCTGGCCTCCAAGGCAACAGGTTTCCCGATTGCGAAAGTCGCGGCGAAACTGGCTGTCGGCTATACGCTCGACGAGATTGCCAATGACATTACAGGTGGCGCGACGCCGGCCTCCTTCGAGCCGACGATCGATTATGTCGTCACGAAAATTCCGCGCTTCGCTTTCGAGAAATTCCCCGGCGCCGAGCCGCTTCTGACGACGGCGATGAAATCGGTCGGCGAGGCCATGGCTATCGGCCGCACTTTTGGCGAATCCCTGCAAAAGGCTTTGCGCTCGCTGGAAACAGGCCTGTCGGGCGTCGATGAAGTCGAGATCGAAGGTCTGGGGCAGGGCAATGATCGCGCGGCTGTGCGCGCAGCACTCGGCCGGCCGACGCCCGATCGCCTTCTCGTTGTCGCGCAGGCGCTTCGTCATGGCCTGACGCATGATGAAATTTACGACGCCTGCAAGATCGATCATTGGTTCATCGACCAGCTGCAGACCCTTGTCGATCTTGAAAACAAGGTGAAGCAATTCGGCCTGCCGAATGATGCTGCCAATTTCCGCATGCTCAAGGCAGCGGGCTTTTCCGATGTGCGCCTCGGCTCGCTGGCCGGCGTGACGGAGCGCGATGTGCGCGAGAAGCGCTATGGGCTCAACGTTCATCCCGTCTACAAGCGCATCGATACTTGCGCGGCGGAATTCGCCTCGCCCACGGCCTATATGTATTCGACCTATGAGACGCCTTTCGCCGGTGAGCCGGTCTGCGAGGCCAAGCCGTCGGACCGCCAGAAGATTGTCATTCTGGGCGGTGGTCCCAATCGCATCGGGCAGGGCATCGAATTCGATTATTGCTGCTGCCACGCCTGTTTTGCGCTCTCGGATGCCGGCTATGAGACCATTATGGTCAATTGCAATCCCGAGACCGTATCGACCGATTACGACACGTCGGATCGCCTTTATTTCGAGCCGCTCACGATTGAGGACGTGCTCGAAATCATGCGCAAGGAAAAGGAAAACGGCACGCTGAAGGGCGTGATCGTTCAGTTCGGTGGCCAGACGCCGCTGAAACTTGCCCATGGTCTCGAGGAAGCGGGCATTCCGATCCTCGGCACCTCGGTCGATTCAATCGACCTTGCCGAAGACCGCGATCGCTTCAAGCGTCTGCTCGACAAGCTCGGCCTCAAACAGCCCAAGAACGGCATTGCTTATTCGGTCGAACAATCGCGTCTGATTGCAGCCGAACTCGGCCTGCCGCTTGTTGTGCGTCCTTCCTATGTGCTGGGCGGTCGCGCCATGGCGATCATTCGCGATGAAGCCGCCTTTGATGATTATCTGCTGGGCACGCTGCCGGGCCTCGTGCCGGCTGATGTCAAGGCGCGCTATCCCAACGACAAGACGGGCCAGATCAATACTGTGCTCGGCAAGAATCCGCTGCTCTTCGATCGCTATCTGGCCGATGCCGTGGAAGTGGATGTCGATTGCCTGTGCGACGGCAAGGATGTCTTCATCGCCGGCATTATGGAGCATATTGAAGAGGCAGGCATTCATTCGGGCGATTCAGCCTGTTCGCTGCCGCCGCGCTCGCTCTCGCCCGAAACGCTGAAACTGCTCGAGGAACAGACCGCCAAAATGGCGCTGGCTCTCGAAGTGGGCGGGCTGATGAATGTGCAATATGCGCTGAAAGACGGCGAGATCTATGTGCTTGAGGTCAATCCGCGCGCCTCGCGCACGGTGCCTTTCGTCGCCAAAGTCATTGGCGAACCCATTGCCAAGATTGCCTCGCGCATCATGGCTGGCGAGAAACTGGCGAGCTTCGGTCTGAAGCACGGCGAGCTTCCCCATGTCGGCGTGAAAGAAGCTGTCTTCCCCTTCGCGCGTTTCCCCGGCGTCGATACGGTTCTGGGGCCTGAAATGCGCTCGACCGGCGAAGTCATCGGGCTGGACCGCTCCTTTGAGGTCGCTTTCGCCAAGAGCCAGCTGGGCAGCGGCACCAAAGTGCCGACCGAGGGGGCTGTCTTCGTCTCGGTCCGCGATGCCGACAAGCCGCGCATCCTCGAGACGATGAAAATGCTCGCCGGCCTCGGCTTCAAGGTCGTGGCGACCGGGGGCACGCAGCGCTATCTGGAAAGCCATGGCGTGGCAGCTGAAAAGATCAACAAAGTGTCAGAAGGCCGGCCCCATGTGGTCGATTCCATCAAGAATGGCGGCATTCAGCTGGTTTTCAACACAACGGAAGGCGCCCAGGCGCTGGCGGATTCGCGCTCCCTGCGCCGTTCGGCCCTCTTGCATAAGGTGCCCTACTACACCACTCTAGCAGGGGCGGTGGCGGCTTCTCAGGGGATCAAGGCCTATAAGGGCGGCGATCTGGAAGTTCGGGCACTGCAGGATTATTTCACCTGACGAGGGGCGGGGAGACCCGCTTCCGGCCTCGTCTTCCGGTGATCGGAGGGGCGAGGCCCTGACGTTCACTCCCGCTCAATCCGCGGCTCGAGGGGCTTTTGCCGGCCTCGCGACCGGGGATTCTTTTTTATCGGCGGCAGGCCCCTGTTTGGCCTGTCCCGGAGGTTTATTCGGAAAGAGACGCGATATGGACAAGATTCCCATGACCGCCAACGGCTACACGGCTCTCGAAGCAGAGCTGAAGCGCCGTCAGCAAGAGGAACGTCCGCGGATCATCGCAGCCATTTCAGAGGCGCGCTCGCATGGCGACCTCTCCGAAAATGCTGAATATCACGCCGCCAAAGAGCAGCAGTCGCTGAACGAGGGCCGCATTGCCGAGCTCGAGGACAAGCTGGCGCGCGCCGAAGTGATCGATGTCAGCAAGCTCTCCGGCAATACGATCAAATTCGGCGCAACCGTGACGCTGATCGACGAGGATACGGAAGAGAAGAAAGCCTATCAGATCGTCGGTGAGAACGAAGCCGATGTGAAGCTCGGCAAAGTCTCGATCACGAGCCCACTTGCGCGCGCCCTGATCAGCAAGAAAGTCGGCGATACGGTCGAGGTGAATACGCCGGGTGGCGGCAAGAGCTACGAAATCACTGCCATCGCCTTTAAGTGAGCGCGCAGCTTCCAACGGATACGCGTGCCTGGATTTTGCAATCGGGCAAGATCGGGCACGAGGTCAATTGCATGGGTGTGGCCCGTGAACTTGGCCTTGAGCCCGAGATGCGTCCTGTCTCGCCGCGCGCTTTCTTCGAATTTTTCGCGCCTTGGGGTCCGATCGATCCGCGCGACAATCCACGCAATCCCGAAAGTCCTTTGCGCGGGCCTTGGCCAGACATTGTCTTTGCCTCGGGACGTGCGACCGTGCCTTATCTGCGCGCGATCAAGAGATTTTCCGGCGGCACAACATTTACCGTTTTTCTGCAAGACCCGCGTGTGGGAGCAGGCGCGGCCGATCTGATCTGGGTGCCGGAGCATGATCGTCTGCGTGGCGAGAATGTGCTTGTCACGCTCACCTCGCCCCATCACATGCGGCCTGCCGTTCTGGCGGCGGCGCGGCAAAATCCCGATCCGCGATTGTCTCACCTGCCAGAGCCGCGCATCGGCATGGTTTTGGGTGGGCCCAGTGGAGCGCATCGTTTCGAGGCATCTGACATTGAGGCGCTCTGCGCGATTGCGCGCGAGATTTTGGCGAGCGGCCAAGGTTTGATGGTGACGCCGTCGCGTCGCACGCCGGCCGAGGCGATCAATGCCCTGCGGTCTGCTGTTGCAGAAAGTGGCTCTGCCGCAAAGGCTTTTATCTGGGATGGTGAGGGCGACAATCCTTATGCGCAAATTCTGGCGCAGGCATCGGCGCTGATCGTCACTGCTGACAGTGTGAATATGGTGGGTGAGGCGGCCTCTACGGGCGCGCCTGTGTTTATTTACGAGCCAACGGGCGGTGCTGAGAAAATGTCAGGCTTTCTCGAAAAGCTTGTGAGAGCTGGTGCTTTGCGCATTCTGCCAAAACAGCGCAGCCCCGATTGGTCGCGCCAACGCTGGACCTATGCGCCGGTCGATGCCACAGGCGTCATCGCGCGCGAGCTGGTGAAGAGATATCGGGCTTTTCGGGGGATGTAGGCTGGCGCGCCACCTTCTCCCGCTTCACGGGAGAAGGGTGTTTTCACGCCCGCACTGTCTCATTCGGATAGGACAGCTGTTCGCGCGCACGCCAATCGCGCGTCACATAATTGAGGATCACCGATTTGCGCAGGCCGACGATCGGGCGCTTCTCAAAACCATGCCAGGTCTTGTCGGAAGGCACGAAAATCATGGCGCTGTTCTGCTTGAAGGGCGAACGGCCCCAATGCGTGTCCTTGTCGGCATAAATATCTGTGCCGAGATTTTCATGACCCTGATCTTCGGACAGATAGATCAGGCAGGTGAATTTCTTGACGCCGAGGTCGGTGTGCGGCTCAAGCCAGAAACCATCCGTGTCGACAGCATATTCGAGACGCAGGAATGTGTCGTCGATGGGCGCATCGAAAGCCTTGGCGATCGCGCTGGTGACCTCATGCGATTGCAGCGCCTCGGCGATGGGGCGCATGACGGGAAAGCGCGCCATCGAATCCGCATCGAAATAGGAGCGCTGGTCATTGTGCAATTCGCGCTTGCCCGAAACGCCTTCGAGTGTCGGGGCGGTGAAGGGGAGTTCGTTGAGCTCCTTGGCGACGGCGGCCGGAAACAGATCATCGATCAGATGATGCGTATAGGGCTGGTCGAACTTGCGGCGACCTTCGATGCTCGCGAGAAAAGTCGCGACAATGTCGGCCTTCGTCACAGGTTTCTTGTCCAGCATGGGTGCCTAGCCTTCGTCGATCTTGCGCTTGGCCGCGCCGGAGCCGGCCATCTCGAATTTCGCGCCGACACTAGTGCCGAGCCCGCGCAGGGGCAAGCCTCCAGCGCTCCGCCCCCCAGCGACAGAATGGCCTGCCGTTTTTGGCCGATGGCCTGTGTGGAAGGGGGCTCCCAGCCTTGCGGCCAGCGCATGGCGTTTCTATAGGTTGAGGGGCAGGTGGCGGCGCTGACCCGCCCAGCTTGTCCAAGACATTCGTTGGAAACAGGAAAACCATGGCCTCCTCCGCTCCCCAGCATGCGCGCATGATCATTATCGGCTCGGGTCCGGCCGGCTATACGGCAGCGATCTATGCGGCTCGCGCCATGCTCCAGCCGATGCTCATCGCCGGTTTCGAGCCCGGCGGCCAGCTGATGATCACGACCGATGTCGAAAATTATCCGGGCTTTGCCGATCCGATTCAGGGCCCCTGGCTGATGGAACAGATGCGGGGGCAGGCCGAACATGTCGGCACGAAAATGGTCTCCGACCACATTACCAAGGTCGATCTCTCGCGCCGCCCCTTCACCATCCATGGCGACAGCGGCGAGACTTACACATGCGACACGCTGGTGATCGCCACCGGCGCGAAAGCCAAATGGCTCGGCCTTCCGACAGAAGAAAAATTCAAGGGCTATGGCGTCTCCGCCTGCGCAACCTGCGATGGTTTCTTCTATCGCGGCAAGGAAGTCATGGTTGTGGGCGGCGGTAATTCTGCGGTCGAGGAAGCGCTCTATCTCTCTCACCTTGCCTCCAAGGTCACGGTCGTGCACCGCCGCGATTCCTTCAAGGCCGAGCGCATTTTGCAGGAACGCCTGTTCAAAAATCCCAAGGTCGAGATTGTCTGGGACAGTGCGATCGAGGAAATCTGCGGCGATGAAAATCCGCCCGGCGTCACCCATGTGCGGCTGAAAAACGTCAAGACCGGCGCGATTGCCGAGCGCAAGGTCGATGGCGTTTTCGTTGCCATCGGACATGAGCCCGCCTCGCAGCTTTTTGCCGGCCAGATCGATATCAAGCCGAATGGCTATATTCGCACGGCGCCCGATTCCACGCAGACCAATATTCCCGGCGTCTATGCGGCGGGCGATGTTACCGATGATATTTATCGCCAGGCCGTGACGGCGGCGGGCATGGGTTGCATGGCTGCGCTTGAAGCAGAGCGCTGGCTTGCAGCGCAGGATTCGGCCGCTCAAGCCGCCGAATAGGCGCAAGGAGAGAGCCTGTGGATTGGGACAAGCTGCGCATTTTTCATGCGGCTGCCGAAGCGGGCTCTTTCACCCATGCGGGCGAGGCGCTCGGCCTTTCGCAATCGGCGGTGAGCCGGCAGGTGAGCGCGCTCGAACAGGATTTGCGCGTCCCTCTGTTTCATCGTCATGCGCGCGGGCTCATTCTCACCGAACAGGGCGAGGTGCTTTATCGCACGGTGAAAGACGTCTGGCAGAAGCTCGATGCCACACGCATGCGCCTTACCGATTCTCGCGAGCGTCCCAACGGATTGTTGCGCGTCACAACGACAGTGGGTGTCGGCTCCGAATGGCTGACGCCGCGCATTGCCGAATTTCTCGAACTCTATCCCGAGATCGAGCTTAATCTGATCCTGACCGACGATGAGCTCGATATCGGCATGCGCGAAGCCGATGTGGCCTTGCGTGTGCGCGAGCCGGTGCAGCCTGACCTGATCCGCCGCCGGCTCTTCACCATGCATTTTCATGCCTATGCTTCGCCCGGCTATCTGAAGCGTTACGGCCAGCCCAAAAATCTCGATGATCTCGATCGTCACCGGATCCTGACCTATGGCGCCTCCTCGGCCCATTACCTGACCAATATCAATTCGCTGCAATATGCCGGGCGCGCCGCCCGCTCGCCGCGGCATTCGACGCTGACCTGCAACAATATTCCTGCCCTGCGCCGCGCCGTGGAGGCGGGGGCGGGCATTGCCGTGCTGCCGGATTATCTGGTGGGGTCGGATACGACGCTGGTGCGCATCCTGCCGGAGGCGGGCATGCCCGAGCTTGATTGCTATCTGGTCTATCCCGAAGAGCTGAAATCGGTCGCCCGCATTCAGGTTTTCCGGGATTTTCTGGTGGCCAGCGCCCAGAGATGGGATTTTTGAGCCCAGGCCCCGCATTGTCTGCATGGCTCCCATGCGCAGGATGCGTTTGCCGGGCACCATCTCAGCTGAAAGTATAAGGGGCTCGTTTCCGGTCGGGCCTTTCCCTTCGCGGGTCCGCCCGGTTCGAACGTCCCCTCTGAAAAGCCTGCGCAAGCGGGTCTGGCCGGGCCAAAAGCCCGGCCTTCTTTTTGTCAGAACCAGATCCTCTGGCCTTCCATGCCCTTGTAGAGATGGGCGACCTGCTCACCATAGCCGTTGAACAGGAGGGTGGGGACGCGATTGCCCGTGCCCAGCACTTCCTCGGTCGCCTGCGACCAGCGCGGATGGGCAATTTCGGGATTCACATTGGCCCAGAACCCATATTCGCCGCCCTGCAGCCCCTGCCAGAAACTTTTCGGCTGTTCCTCGACGAAAGAGATGCGGGTGATCGACTTGATCGATTTGAATCCATATTTCCACGGCACATGCAGGCGGATCGGCGCGCCAAATTGTTTGGCGAGCGGCTTGCCGTAAGCACCCGTGACCATGAGCGCGAGATCGTTTGTCGCCTCTGCCATGCTCAAGCCCTCGACATAGGGCCAAGGATACCAGCTCTGTTTCTGGCCCGGCGCCATTTTCGGATCGAGGAAAGTTTCAAAGCGCAGATATTTTGCACTTGAGAGCGGGCGCGCCAGATCGACGAGTTCCTTCAGCGGAAAGCCGGTCCAGGGAATGGTCATCGACCAAGCCTCGACGCAGCGCAGCCGATAGAGACGCTCTTCCAGCTGCACGCGCTTGAGCAGATCGTCGATGCCGATCTCGGTCGGCTTTTCAACAAGCCCGTCGATCTTGATTGTCCAGGGGCGCGTCTTCAGCGCATCGACACGCGTGAAAATGCGCTTGTCCATGCCGAATTCGAAGAAATTATTATATTGCGAATTGACCTTTTCGGGCGTCAGGTCGCGGTCGAGCTTGAACGCTTCATTGCGTTTGGCGGGATAAAGATGGGCGGAGGGATCGGCCTCGGTGGCGGCAAAGGCTGGCGTGACGCCCGCCACCAGAGCGCCTGCGCCAGCACCCAGCACAGCGCGACGGTTGAGGAACAAAGCTTCGGGCGTCGCGTGACGTTCGGAAATTTCCCAGCCCTTCCGGCGGATGTAATGCATGGCAAATCTCCTCGGCAATTTCCGGTTGCTGTCCCATTCTCTGCCGGCCATGCCTGCGCGCAAGTCACGAGGCAGAGAGACCGTCCCTTGCTTTACGCGTGACAAGGGCCGCAGGATTTGGGGCTTTATGTCTCAGTCGAGCTTCCAGAAGGAGGCGCTGTCGAATTCGAACACGCGAACGCCATGCTGGTTCACGCCACCGTTGCGGCTCTTCACCAGACCCCATTCCGGACGTGATGTGACGCGCTTTTCCATCGCCACGCTGTCGAAGGTGATCGTATCGCCCGCATAGACGGGGCGAAGCCAGCGCAGATTGGTAAAGCCCGGCGAGGGGCCATATTCAGGGCTCTTGAGGCCGGCAGAACGCGCCGCATCGATTGTGCGCTTCTGCGCATCGACCATGCAGCGCATCCAGGCAGAGGCCGTGTGCCAGCCCGAGGCCGCAAGTCCGCCGAAGGGTCCGGCTTGCGCTGCCACGCGGTCGATATGAAAAGGTTGGGGATCGTAAGCGCTGGCAAATCGGATCACATCTTCTTCGCTGAAGACATGCGTTCCCAGCACAAGACGTGCGCCGGTTTCAATGCGCGAGAAGGGTGGCAAAAGCCCCGGAGAATCGAAGGGCAGGAGCGCCGTGGCGTCTTGCGTCTTGGCCATGGATTTTGGCGCATCATTTTGTCCGCGCCGCCCGATCATGACGAAATTGGTCTGCACCAGCAGGCTTTCGCCGCTTTGATCATGCACGTCGAAACGGAATTGCACGAGGCCGATCGATGGCCGCGATTGTGAAATGCGAGCAGAGAGAACATCGGTGCGCACACCCAGCACCATGCCCGGACGTACCGGCTTCAGCCATTTCACTTCATCAATGCCAGGCGCGCCGCGCCCGTCTGTCGCGTTGAGATAGCCGTCGCAATTGAGCCGCATGAGAATGGCGCATGTATGCCAGCCCGATGCGGCCAGCCCGCCCAGCATGGAGCGGCGTGCGGCTTCTTCATCAAGATGGAAATATTGCGGATCGAATTCGCCCGCAAAGGCGACGATCTCTTCCTTCGTGATTTCATAGGCTCCATACGCGAGGCTGCTGCCCGGTGTGAAATCGTCGAAAAAGAGGCTCTTGTCGTCGTTCATTCCCAGCTCCCGCTTGCGCGGATTCTCCCGTCAATTGGCAAAACGGAAATGCAGGCAATCGCCGTCCTGCACGACATATTCCTTGCCTTCGAGGCGGAATTTGCCGGCTTCGCGCGCGCCTGCTTCGCCATTGCAGGAGACATAATCTTCATAAGCGACCGTCTCGGAGCGAATGAAGCCTTTTTCGAAATCCGTATGAATGACGCCTGCTGCCTGCGGCGCCTTGGTTCCTTTTTCGATGGTCCAGGCGCGCGCTTCTTTCGGGCCGACGGTGAAATAGGTCACAAGGCCCAGCAATTGGTAGCCGGCGCGGATGACGCGGTTGAGGCCGGGCTCGGCAAGGCCGACCGCTTCGAGATAATCAACCTGCTCATCGGGGGCGAGTACGGCTATTTCGCTTTCAATCTTGGCCGAGACGACAACAGCGACCGCGCCTTCCTCTTTCGCGCGGGCGCCAACCTTTGCCGAAAAATCATTGCCCTTGTCGGCTGCGGCTTCCTCGACATTGCAGACATAGAGAACCGGCTTGGATGAGAGCAGGCCGAGGCCCTCGAAAAGCTTGCGCTCGTCGGCGCTGCGCTCCACCAGCCGCGCCGGCTTGCCCTCGCGCAAAAGCACGAGGCAGCGGTTCATCATGTCGAGAAGCTCTTTGGCTTCCTTGTCGCCGCCCTTGGCTTTTTTCTCGGTATTGGTGACGCGCTTTTCGAGACTCTCCAGATCGGCGAGCATCAGCTCGGTCTCGATTGTCTCAATGTCGGCGATGGGATCGATCTTGCCTTCGACATGGGTAATGTCGGTGTCTTCAAAGCAGCGTACGACATGGGCAATGGCATCGCATTCGCGGATATTTGCCAGGAATTGATTGCCCAGACCTTCGCCCTTGGAGGCGCCGCGCACCAGCCCTGCAATGTCCACGAAAGTGAGCCGCGTCGGGATGATTTCTTTTGAGGCTGCAATGGCGGCAAGTTTTTCCAGCCGCTCGTCGGGCACGGCAACATCGCCGACATTCGGCTCGATGGTGCAGAAAGGGTAATTGGCCGCCTGCGCCGCAGCTGTCTGGGTGAGGGCGTTGAAAAGGGTCGACTTGCCGACATTCGGCAGGCCAACGATGCCGCATTTGAAGCCCATGATCGTCCCGGTCCAAAAAAGGGGAGGGCGGATGCGCCCGGTCGGTCAGTGCTATGGGGTTTGGGGGCAGAAAAGGCAAGGCAAACCCTTAGCCCGGAATTGACAAGGATACGTAT
>CANHAW010000011.1 GCA_947458675.1 Beijerinckiaceae bacterium | reverse complement strand
TCCGGACCTCGGCAGCGAGGGACGTAAAAAAACAAAACATTTCGGGAGGGGACATGTCCGCCAAGCTTGAAATATTGAACCCGTTCTTGCCTCGGCTGCTGGCGGGATGCGCCTTCGCGCTCGGTTTGGGATTTGCGCCAGCGGCCCACGCGCAGGATGTCGCTGCTTTTTATCGCGGCAAGACGGTGGAAATGATTGTCGGAGCCAGCGCGGGCGGCACTTATGATGCCTATGCGCGTGCGCTCACCCGTCATCTGGCCACACATATTCCCGGCACACCGGGTATCGTGGTCAAGAATATGCCAGGTGCGGGCAGCGTCGTTGCGGCGAGACATCTCTATATTCAGGCGCCGAAAGACGGCACGGTTATCGGCACGATCATGCGCGGTGCGGTGATGGAGCCGCTGCTGGGCGAAGTTGAAAAAGCCCATTTCGATTCACGTAAATTCCAATGGCTCGCGAGCGCCAGTACGGCCAATGGAGCCACGTGCATTGCCCGCACCGATGCCAAGGTCAAGGATTTTTCCGAAGTCTTTACGAAGGAATTGATTGTCGGTGCCTCCGCACGCGGTTCGGCCATTGGCGACATGCCGCGCTACATCAACAATCTGCTCAAGACAAAATTCAAGATCGTCTCCGGCTATAATGGAACGCCCGACACTATTATTGCTTTTGAGCGTGGCGAGCTTGAAGGCATTTGCGGTTTGGAATTTGCCGATCTCCCGCGGCAGATTCCTTCTTACAATGAAGGCAAGGTGAAAGTTCTCGTGCAGATTGGAATGAGTGCAGATCCCGAGCTGAAGAAATTGAACGTCCCTGAAATCTGGGACTTTCTCAAAAACCCGGCAGATCGCATTGTTGGCGAATTGATCTTTGCCCAGCTTGAGTTCGGACGCCCCTTTGTCGCGCCGCCCAATGTGCCGCAAGAGCGGGTGACAGCACTGCGCCGTGCTTTTGACGATACATTCAAGGATCCGCGTTTCCTGGCCGATATTGAAAAGCTCAAACTTGAACTCGATCCGCGCACCGGCGAGCAAGTGCAGGCTTTGATCGAGAAAATATTCGCCTCGCCGCCCGAGCTCGTGCAGCGAGCGCGGGAAATCGTCCAATGACGAGGGTCAAACTCGTCGTCAATGTCTTTCCGGGCGTACAAAACCTGCCCCATTATGCGGCCCTTGAGCATGGTTTTTTTGCCGCGCGCGGTCTCGATATAGAACTGCGTTATACGCAAAGCTCGGAGGAGCAACGCAAGGGGCTTGCTGCGGGCGATTGCGACATTGCACATGCCGCACTCGATAATGCTGTGGCCATGATCGATGTAGCCGGCGAAGATATTTCAATCGTCGTCGGCCTTGATCCTTCCTTCAACAAATTTGTCGTTCAAGACGAGATCAAAACCTACAGCGATCTGCGTGGAAAAACGCTTGGCGTCGATGCGCCAGATACAGCTTTTGCATTGATCGCCTATGAGATTCTTGCGCGCAATGGTCTGCCGCCGGGCAGCTATCATGTTCAGCCGATCGGGGCGACCAGGTTTCGGCTGAATGCACTGCAGGAGAGGCGGATCGATGCAGCCATGCTCAATCTGCCATTCAACTTAATGGCACGCGACAGCGGATTGCGCCTGCTTGACGATCCACTTTCCATTATCGGTCCCTACCAATCCGTTGGCGGTTTTGTTCGCCGTGCATGGGCGGAGCAAAACAAGGCTATTCTGTCTGACTATCTCGCCTCTTACATTGAGGGCGTCCGCTGGGTTCTCGATCCCGCGCATCATGCCGAGGGAACAAAATTGCTGTCGCGTGAAATGAAGCTTGACGAGGCAATGGCAGCAGAATGTGTCGCTGCGCTGACGCGACCGAAAGGCGGCATCGCCGTGGACGCGCGCCTCGATGAAGCAGGAATGGCAAATATGCTTAATCTGCGCGCGCGCTTCATGAAGCAGGAGAGCGCAGCGCCGATCTCACGCTATTACGATCCGCAATTTTATGAATCCGCACTGGAAACACTGGCTCGCGCCAACAGGTTGCGCTGAACCCAAAAGGAATTCGGAAGATGGCTAAAGACCCGCAGGTCGATCTGATTTTTTCGCATTTCTATCCGCGCTATGCTGCGACCGGTGTCGATTTCAACGATCTCAACCGTCTGATCGGTCGTATCGATGAATGGAAAGACTGGTGCCGCCTCTGGTCGGAAGAAGCCTTGCGGCATGAGCGCATGGGCGATGATGCGACAGCGCAGGGACGCCGGCGCACTGCAGCCGAAGCCTATCTGCGCGCGGCCATTTATTACCATTACGGCAAGCATCTCTTTGGGGCCCATCCGGAGGAATTTGCTGCCGCACAGACGAGCATGCTGCGCTGTTATGCGGCCGGCACGCGCGATCTGCCGTGCCCGGTGGAGCGGATCGAAATTCCCTATATGGGCAAGAAGCTTTACGGCAATCTGCGGCGTCCCGAGAATGTCAAACGTCCGCCTCTGGCAATCATTTTGCCGGGGCTCGATGCTTGCAAGGAAGAGCTGCACGAATGGACCGAGCCCTTCCTTGATCGCGGTCTTGCAACGCTTACGCTCGATGGCCCCGGCCAGGGCGAAGCGGCGGCTGACTTTCCCATTACAACCAAATGGGGCCCCGCTATTGGCGCTGTGCTCGATGTCCTTGCGCAGCGACAAGATGTCGATGCTGAGCGGGTTGGCATTGTCGGGCAAAGCCTCGGCGCATTTTATGCACCTTTATCGGCCGCGCAGGAGCCCCGCCTGAAAGCCTGTGTCGCAAATTGCGGGCCTTATAGTTTCGGTCCGGTTCTGCCGCAAATGCCCGATGTGTCGCAGGATTTATTCCGCATTCGCGCGCATCTCCAAACACGCGAACAAGCGCTCGCTTTTGCACATGAACTGACAATGGCCAAGGAAGCACAGAATATCGCCTGTCCGCTTCTCATCGTCTTCGGCGCGGGAGATCGCATTATTCCGGTCAGCGAAGGCCAGCTTCTCGCCGATGCGGTCAAGGGCGAGGTGGATCTTGTTGTCTATGAAGAAGGAAACCATGTTTGCTTCAACATTCCCTACAAGTTTCGTCCTCTCACTGCCGATTGGATGGCTGAGAAACTGAAAGCGCTTGAGGCATGACAGAAAAGAGCGCCTGCCAATCAGTCATTTGAGCCGTATTTCTCGGAGAGCTGCTCAAATGTCAGAAGGCGGCGCTCAAGCGCGCGCATCTCGTCATAGCCCATGAGTTTCATAATATCGTCAATGCCGACGGCCAGATCGGGCCTGTCGGCGGGGACGCCTGTGCGTATGGTTTCCTTCATGCAATCGAGCGCGCGGCTCATGCCGAGAATGGCTGCAGCCGGCAGCATGCGCGGCAGGCTGATGCGACGCACGCCGATCTTGGCAAGTGTGGGTAAGGGAATGGTGGGCGTTGTCGGGCGCGACCGAATACCAAAACCCATATTGATTGTGACCGGTGCGCCCGAGGCATCGACAATCCGCTTGATGTCTTCTTCGCTCCGCGCGGCATCGGGAAAGATCATGTCTGCGCCGGCCGCAACATAAGCGCGAATCCGCTCAAGCGTCTTTTCAATGCCTTCAACCGCCAAGGCATCTGTGCGCGCAATGATCACAAAGGCATCGTCTTTGCGGGCGAGACAGGCCGCCTCAATTTTCTTGACCATTTCTTCGAGCGGAACGACTTCCTTGCCGGGCATGTGCCCACATCTTTTTGGATGGACCTGATCCTCGATATTAATGCCGGCCAGCCCAGCCTGTTCGAATTGCTGCACCGTGTAATGCACATTCATTGGATTGCCATAGCCTGTATCGGCATCGGCGGTCAGTGGAATGGAAATAGACCGGGCTATGTTCCGGCAATGACCGAGATTCTCTGCCAGCCCCATCACGCCAATATCATCGATCCCCAAAACGGAATTTGAAATAGCAGCGCCGCTCGTTGCTGCAGTCTCAAAGCCGGCAGCCTCAACAAGCCGCGCGCTATAGCCATCATAGACGCCCGGAGCAATGATCAGATCGCCTCTGGCCAAAAGATCTCTGAAACGTTGGGCTTGGCTAGGCATTTTCAACTCCGCTTGCGTCTATGGAGAGGCATGATGATTGGCCTCATGCCGGGTCCGATTTTGGCTCTTGCTCAAGCCCAAAGGGCTTGCTCGCCGTCACTCCGAAACAATGTGCCAATGTTGACAGTTTTGACGATGCTGGTCCACATTGTCGAAAATTATGTCGGGGAGGAAACCATGTCGCTCACATCTTTGGCGCGTTCGCTTGTGGCGTCGCTGCTTCTGATTCCCGTCGCTGGTTCCGCCCTCGCGCAAGCGCCTTTTTATCAGGGCAAGCAGGTCAAGGTGCTTGTCGGTTTTTCGCCCGGTGGGGGAACAGATTTGTTCGGCCGCCTGATTGCCGAGGGCCTCGGTCAGCATATTGCCGGAAGGCCTGCCGTCATCGTTCAAAACATGCCCGGCGCAGGCAGTGTGGTCGCATCCAATTTTTTTAGCCAGAGAGCGCCACGAGACGGGACAGTACTCTTGATTGGAACCGGGCAATTGCTTTTGCGCATTGTGCTGGGGCTTGATGGCGCCAAGAGCAAGGCCAACGATCTCGAACCATTGATCGCAAGCCCTATGGGCCGCATCGCTTATGTGCGAACCTCAGCCGGTGTGCCATCGGCAAAAGCGCTGCTCAATCCCGGTGAGCCGCTGATTGTCGGCGTTCCCGAAGTCATTGCGACGCTCGATACGGTTCTCGGCTTGAAAGCGCTCGATGTGAAGTTTCGCGCGGTGACAGGTTATCCCGGCAAGAATGATACGCGCATGGCGCTGGAGCGCGGCGAGGTCAATGTCGATGGTCAGGCAACGCCTGTCTATAATTCCAGTGTGCTGCATATGATCAAAAGCGGCGTTGCCCGGCCCATTTTTGCGCAGGGCTTGATGGACGGCGACAAACTTGTCCGCGACCCGGCAGCCCCGGATATTCCCTCAGTTGCCGAAGTCTATGTCGATATGTATGGCAAGCCGCCCGAAGGGCCGGCATGGGAAGCCTATAAGGCCTCTGTCCGTGCTTTCGGCAATGCCGGCAAAATTCTGATGACACATCCAGATATTCCGCCGGCCGCCATGGCAGCGCTCAATCATGCTGTGGATGCAATGGCGAGGGATGCAGCCTTCGTGAAGAGTGCCGAAACCGTTTTGGAGGGATATTCTTTCCAGACAGGAAAGCCTTTGCGCGATGGCGTTTCTGCTATTGGACGCACAGATCCGGCAACGATTACCTGGCTGCAGAATATGTTGAGTGCAGATTTCAACATGAAGTTTAATTAGGGCAAGCTGTTGAACGAGTTCGCGTCAGACGCTCTGCCAAAAAAGCACTTTCAGCTTGGGCTGAATCGATTTGCGCATATTGATACATGCGCAATTTTCGGGCGGCATCATTACGATCGCATGCCCTTTGCAGCGCGCATATTGGCTGAAAACCTGCTCCGCAATGGCATCGATCAAGCCAGCGTCGAAAGAACGCTCGTGCAGCGAATTGCAAGGCCCGGCACGGTCGAGCTGTCTTTGAAAATGGCGCGCCTGATCTTGCCGGATTCTTCAGGCATTCCCGTTCTGATGGATCTTGCTGCCTTGCGCTCCGCCCTTGCCCGGCATGGGCGCAGTGTTGATAGCGTGAAAAGCCATGTGCCGATCAGTCTCGTGATCGATCATTCCCTGCAGGTCGATGTCGCGGGCCAAGCTGGCGCTGTGGCAGAAAATCTTGCGCATGAATATCGTCGCAACGATGAGCGATATCGCTTTCTGAAATGGGCGCAGCAGGCTTTTGACGGGCTGGATATTCATCCGCCGGGCAGCGGCATCATTCATCAGATCCATCTGGAACGCATTGCAGATGTCGTACGTGTCGAAACAGGCGCCGATTTTTCGCTTGTCTATTCCGATACTGTGGTCGGCGGCGATTCGCATACGCCCATGGTCAATGCGCTTGGCGTTTTGGGATGGGGCGTCGGTGGATTAGAAGCGGAAATGGTCGCTCTGGGCGAGCCTTATCCTTTGCCCAATCCGGAATTTGTCGGTGTCGAATTTCAAGGTTCGCCTGCAGAAGGAATTTCAACGACAGATATAGCCCTGACAATCACGCATCGTTTGCGGCAAGAGGGTGTGGTTGGCGCTTTCGTTGAGTTCTTCGGAGACAGCGCGACCAGAATGAGCGTGCCCGATCGCGCAACGCTCGCCAATATGGCGCCTGAATATGGCGCAACAACGGGATTCTGGCCCGTGGATGAACAGACACTTGCTTATTTGAAAATGACCGGACGGACGCTGGACAAGATCGAACTCATTCGCGCGCACGCCCAATCGGCCGGCCTTTTTCGGCAATCGGACATGAAGACCCCCGATTATGATCGGGTGATCTCGATCGATCTTGCGCAAGTTAGAAGAAGTCTTGCCGGGCCCAGCAAGCCACACCGTCTGCTCGATACATCCAGACTTGCTGACGCATTCAAGAGCAAGCTGTCACGACCTGTCGAGGCAAAACAGACGGCTGGCATTGCCGATGGCGCCATTGCCATTGCTGCAATTACGTCATGTACCAATACAGCCAATCCTGCCGCCATGATCACGGCCGGTCTTGTCGCCCGCAATGCACTTGCAATGGGTTTGCGCCCGCCTGCTTTCGTCAAGACATCCTTGGCGCCGGGGTCGCGCGCGGTGACCGCCTATCTCGAACGTGCCGGATTGCTGAATGCTCTTGAGGCGCTGGGCTTTCATCTTGTCGGCTATGGCTGCACGACATGTGGTGGAAAATCGGGGCCGTTGCACCCCGATGCTTTGGCGGCCATAGAGGATTCTCGATCCATGGTTGCCATATTGTCCGGCAATCGTAATTTTGATGGCCGCATCCATCGGCTCATCAGCGCAAGTTTTCTCGCCTCGCCCGCGCTGGTCGTTGCTTATGCGATTGCAGGCAATGTTTTGCACGATCTCGATATCGAACCGATTGCAGAAAAAGACGGACGAAAGATCTTCCTGCGCGATCTCTGGCCAGATGCGCAAGAGATCGAACAGATTATGCGCCAGGCACTCACGGCAGAAATCTTTTCCAATGCCCGACTTGACGATCACGCAATAGAGAAATGGCAACAGGTCGATGCGCCTTCAGGGAGCATCTTTTCCTGGAATGCCAACTCTTCTTACATTGTCGAGCCGCCATTTTTCGATGCGCAAAGCGTGAGTTTTGACCATTCGGACAGAATAGAAGGGGCTCGTGTTCTGGGCATGTTCGAGGATGGGCTGACCACAGATCACATATCGCCGGGTGGAGAAATTCCTCCAGAAAGTCCGGCAGGGCTTTATCTGCAGGACTTGGGAATTACGCCCGCGCAGTTCAACACTTATGTCGGGCGGCGCGGAAACCACCATGTCATGGCGCGCGGCACATATGCGAATCTGCGCATCAGGAATCTGCTTGTGCCAGACCGAGAGGGTTGGTGGACACGATATTTTCCCGATGGAGACATCGTCAGCATTTTCGATGCGGCTGACGCCTATCGGCGGGACAAAGTACCATTGATCATTCTTGCCGGTCAGGATTTTGGCGCTGGCAGCAGTTGTGATTGGGCGGCAAAGGGCCCGGCTCTGCTGGGAGTGAGCGCAGTCATTGCGCGCTCTTTCGAGCGCATTCACCGGTCGAATTTGATTGGCCTGGGAATTCTGCCTCTCTGCTTTACCGGCGATGAGACAATCCAATCGCTTGGACTCCGGGGCGATGAAACATTCGTCCTGTCAGGATTGCATGCTGCGGTTGAGTCCCAAGCCGATGTCGAGGTCATTGCACGTAGCCATGATCATAAAGATAAATCTTTCCGCGTGCGTGTGGATGTGAGAACCAAATCGGAAATAGCGCTTCTGCAAAATGGCGGTGTGTTCAAATCCGCACTGGCGCAGCGACTTGGCGCCGATCGAGAAATCTGAAGGTAGAGGACAAGAATGATTTTCGCTCAAGATATCGAAACCGTCCGTCAGCCCGCTCATGAACATTGGACCCATTCCAATGGTTACAGGCTGTTCATGAGCGAGAAAAAATCGCTGCGTCGTCCATCTCTGGGGACGGTTCTTCTCGTACATGGCTCGTCCATGGGGTCGCAGGGTTTCGACCTCGACATCAAGGGCGATCCAGATGCCTCGATCATGGATTACCTTGCCTGCCGCGGTTTTGATGTCTGGCGCTTCGATTGCATCGGCTATGGTCGCTCAGACAAGCCGGATGATCATCTGGCGACTGTGGCACAAGCGGTTCCTGATATTCTGGCTGTTTCTGATTACATCAGATCGATAGGAAATAGCGACGGCCTCATGCTTCTGGGCTATTCATCGGGGGCCTTGCGCGCAGCCATGTTTGCCGAAAAACATCCCGAGCGCGTCAAGCGTCTTGCTCTTGAAGCTTTTGTCTATACGGGGGCCGGCAGCCCGACCTTACGCAAGCGCGCGGAGAAAATGGCAGAGTGGAAATCCTCCGTGCGTCGCCCGCTCAGCCGCGACTTTCTCATGTCGACCATGACGCGCGATCATTCCGAGACGACAATGGAATCACGCAAACTTCCCTTTATCGAATCTATTCTCGCACTTGAGGATTCTGTCCCCAACGGCACCTATATCGACATGTGCGAAAATCTGCCTTTGGTGGATCCCCGCGCAATCACGGTAGCAACCGCTATCTTGCGCGGTGAGTTCGACGGGATTGCTTCCGACGAAGATGTGCTGGAGTTTTTCAGGCTTTTGCCAAATCCCGATAAGGAATTTGTCTTTTTGCCGGGCGTTGCGCATACGGCGGGGACTGCCAAAAATTATCTCAGATTCTATTCAGCCGTCTTGAGCTTTTTTGCACGCCCGGAACCCGTTTTTGTCGGGACACACTGATCGTTTGTTGCTACACTGAAGGTGCGGGGGCGATGTTGCGGGAAAGTCGCAATGGTCAAGCTCTTGTTTCTTTTTTTGGCTCTTTTTCTCTCGCCGGTCGGCTCTGCTCATGCGCAGGTCGATTCCTGCATTGATATTCGCGCGCAGGTCATATGGCTTCATCAGGTGCTTGCAAATCACCACCGCCGCTTCCTGCTTCTGTTGCAGGCTGAAAATACGCAGCCTATCAACGAAAACATTTTTGTCTGGCGAAAAGCATCCCTTGCGGGCGCACGTATCATTGCGACGCAGGAGATACCGGCCGTGCTCAGGCTGGCAGGATTGCGCAATTGCATGTCATCGGACCGGATCGATCAGATTACCTATGAAATTCGCGATCTCTATGAGCTCATGCTTTATGAAGAGCGCAGAGCCGTCAGATGAGCTGAAAGGGCAAAGCTGAAACTAGGCTTTTCAAGCCCAAAGTTTCAATTCGATATCTGCTTCTGCAGCACAAGCCAGACAGCTTTTTCTGCATGGCTGCCGTCGGTGCGACCAAGAATATGCGTCCCGATCTCGGATGCATTGGGAAGCTTGGAAATCCGGTTCAATTGCTCAAAAAGAAGATGAAAATGAGCAGCAGCCACATTTCCGCGCGCCGCCAGCATGTCGGCGGGCATGGCGAAATTGGCGCTGGCGCTTGCAAAAGATTCTCGTTTTGCCTGGGCGATTATTGCATCGAAATGGGTTTTGGGAATCCGCGCCTTGCGCGCAAAGTCCCAAAGGGAAGCAGGATCCTGACCGAGCGCCAGAGCATGATAGATCATGTCGGTGAGTTGCAATTCGTTGGCGCGCATCCTTTGGGCAAGCGATCCCGCGATCATGGCAGCTGGGATAAGCGGAAGCGCAAGCAGAAGAGCCAAAGCCGCAACCGACAGGATTTGACTGACGAGAGTCTTGGCAGAACCGAGGATCAAGTCAGTGCCGGCTGAAAAACCCGAAAGGATTTGCTCGCCATTGTTCGGCACGGAGAAGGTCTCGATTGCATATCTTGCAACCAAAACAGCCAAAAGCAAAAAGCTGATAGAGATTGCATATGCGAGCGCCGGTCCAGCAAAATGCAGGGGCGATATTGAAAGCGGTTTCGGCAAGAGTGAGGGTGCAGGCTTTTCCGCAGCCTTGATAACAGCAGCTTTTTTGGCTGGTGTTTTTTGCGCCGGCTCAGGAGCAGGCTTTTTCTCCGTTCGGCTTTTCATGGCAGGCAGTTTTATGGCAGGCAGTTTCAGGCGTGGCAGTTTGAGCGAAAACTGTCGCTTCTTGCCCTCATTTGCGGGCTTTTCTTCCTGCGGAGCGGGATTGTCGAAAGTGGCAATCCATCTTTGCATCAGGATAACGCGATCTTCCTGCGAGATTTTGGCACCGGCTTTACCGGCCAGAGCGTCCTTGATCTCCTGTCGCGCTTCAAGCCGCTGGTCAGCCGACAATTTGTCGAAGGCGGTTTTCTGATATTTGCCTATCAGCGGGTGAGCCATCGAACGACCTAACGCAAACACATCTGGCGACCATTTCGACTGCCCCGGCCACACTTCAGGGGCAACCGACTAAAGGACGGATTGGCGGACAATTTCTTTAGGCACCCTTTGCCACATTTGCCCATAAGATGGGGTTTTGATCGCCCACAAGGCCCGGGATTTTCTTCGCCGGGTCACTTCAGCATCGGGGCCTTGCCCAGAAGTCGGATTGACCATAGGGTGCGACGCGCTGCCCCTTTACTTTCTGCCGATGGCAATCATCTCCAGTACCTGGGAGAGAGGGGCGGGTTTTCCATAATAATAGCCCTGTCCGCAATTGCAGCCCATTTCACGGAGCAGCCGATCTACGGCTTCGTCTTCAATACCTTCGGCAATTGTTTTCAGCGATAGTCTCTTTGCCAGCTGCAAGATCAGATCGACAACTTCATAGCTGTTTTTGTCCACCGCCATGGCCGAGATAAAGGAACCATCGATTTTCAAAACATCGGCCGGCAATTGCCGCAGATAATTGAGCGACGAATAGCCCTTTCCGAAATCGTCGATTCCGATTTTAATTCCATGCGAGCGCAAGGCACCAAAAATAATCTGGGCGCGCACAAAATCTTTGACCATCACAGCTTCTGTGACTTCGAGGCAGAGTTTTGAGGGCGGAATATTCTCCTCGTGCAATTTCTGCAACAGATAATCTGCAAAATTATCCTGCATGAATTGGCGAGGAGAAATATTGATGCTCACGGTCAAAGCCATATCAACATGTGGCTTTGCCACTTCCATGACTTTGATGTCATCGCAGATCCGGTCCAAAACCCATTCGCCGATATAGACGATGACACCGGTCTCTTCGCATAGCGGGATAAAATCTTCCGGCGGTACGAGCCGTCCCTCATGATGCCAGCGGATCAGGGCTTCAAAGCCCTGAAGCTTGCCTGTTTCGAGATTGAAGATCGGTTGATAGTGAACAGCAAACTCTCCGCTTGCCAATGCATTGCGCAGGTTGCTTTCAAGTTTCAATTGATCGACGGCAGCCGTGTGCATGGCTTGCTCGAAAATTTCTGTTCGCCCACGCCCATGCAATTTGGCTCGATAGAGCGCAATATCGGCATTGCGCATCAAATCTTCAGCACTGCTGTCTTTACCCAGCGCAAGACCCAGGCTGGCAGGCGAATAGATTGAACTCTCATGCAGCCGATAGGGCTCGTTCATCTTGCGCCGGATGGCTTCGGCTAGCTGAAAAGCGGCGGCTTCTTCTGGTATATTTTCCAGCAGAATAGTGAATTCATCGCCGCCTATGCGCGCCAGAAGGTAACGCATGTTCTTGGTGTTTTCCGCCAGAACCTGTTCGATCCGGCGGGCAGCGGCAATCAGAAGTTCATCGCCGGCATTATGTCCAAGACTGTCATTGATGATTTTGAAACGATCGAGATCGATCAGAAGCACAGCTACAAGAGCCGGGGGCGCATCGATAGCCTGCGCCAGGGATTCCTGGAATTGTCGACGGTTGGCGAGATTAGTGAGCGGATCATGCCGCGCTTCATATCTCAGAAGAACATCGCTGTTGCGCCGCTCCAGCGCCCTGCCAAGTTGGATGCCGATCTGAACCAGAAAGTCGAGGAGCTTTTGGTCGACCGGGCGTTCGGCAAGCGAATAAAAAACAAGGACGGCGCCGATTGTTGAGCCCACCATGACGGGAAAAGCAAAAAGGCTGCCTGAACATGGACCATCGTCTCGCGCTCGTGCAAAAGCCTCGTCAAGATGCTCGATCCAGATAGGTCGCTTTTCGGCAAGAACAATTTTCGGCAATCTCAAGTCAAAGACAATATGATTTTCGATGCGGGTTTTTGCAGAAGAGAAGCCGACATCATCGGTCGGATCGAACTGGATCTGCTTCAGCTCTTCATGGTCCGGGCTGACAAGAAAAGCACTGGCATGGGTGCATTCGGCATGTTTACAAATCGCGTCAAGCGCATGCCGAAAGACGGATTCAACCTCTGGATCTTCGTTGGCGAGGCTGGCAATTCGCGCAATCAGATGGGCGTCTTCTTTCTGCTTATAGAGCTCACGCAGACTGCGCTCCGAAATAGCTTCGGCATCGCGTCGCGCCTGCCGTTCGCGTTCAAGCTGCCGCATGAGCCGCGCTATATTTTCAGCAGAAACGATCGTGTCGGTCGGGTTCATGATGCGCTGGCTGCCGCTTTGGGCCAGTTCAAGACAAACAGGCAATGATCATCACCGTGATGCATGCATTTGTCCTGACGGGATTCGACGGAATCGCAATAAACTTGCGCTGCGCCGGCGATAAATCCTTCTGCAAGATGGCACAAACGGCGGCTTGAGCGATAGCCCATGGTGAGAGAGCCGTCGGGCGCATCCTGGAAATTGAAGTAAGGGCAATCTGCCCCGGAATAGAGTTTGCGGACTTCCGGGTGAATCGCGCGATTGACATTCAGGATGAAGGCGCGAGACGAAACATGCACGTTGAACATTTCCGGCATACGGACTGAGAGTTCTGCTATGGCGTGGCGCCCGAACCAGCGCAGGACGTCGGCCGGCGGTATCTCCAGAATTTTGCTGGCAGCGCCGACAAGCGAAAAAATTTCCTCATCGGAGTAATTTCCAAGCGATGTGTAAATGCCGCTGGCGCCCGAAAGGTCGAGCATTGCCTCCCACACGTCCAGGCCATGGTGCTGGCGGACAATGTCTTCAAGCAGATTAAAAATAATGCCCTTCATGAAAACCGCGATACCGAGAGTTGATTTCGCAATATATGAAAAATATATCGAATTCTGCAATCAAGCAATTGCCCCCGGAATGGCGAGGCTGACATCCAGCCTAAGGCATGCGGGGGCAAAGATTGCGGCGGCTGACGCAGCGAGAGTTCTTTCGTCAGCGGGATGGGGCGCTCTCCTTTCCGTGAACCGCCTGGGGATTCCCGTCGTGTATAGTGGCGCAGAACAAGAGGTTGCGATGGATCCCGTGCTTTCTCCGGCCCTTATGCGGTCGCTTGAAATTTACCGAAATTCGCCGCAGCGCGATGCTGCGCTGGATGCTTTTTATTCTGCTTTCGTCAAACCGGGGGCTCTTGTCTTCGATATTGGTGCGCATGTTGGCGATCGCACGTCCTGTTTTCGTCGGCTGGGCGCCAAGGTTGTCGCTCTCGAGCCGCAGGCTGAATGCGCCGCTCTTTTGCGGCGTGAGGCCGCCGGCGCAGAAAATGTCGTCATTGTCGAGGCTGCAGCTGGGGCCGTCTGCGGCAAAGACATGCTCTATTGCAATTCGGACAATCCCACCGTCACCACATTATCGGATCGTTTCATTGCCGCTGCTGCGGGCTCGGTCGGATGGGAAGGGCAGAGCTGGGATCTTCGTCGCGAGGTCGCTGTCGTCACGCTCGATTCGTTGATCGCGCAATATGGCGTGCCTGATTTCATCAAGATCGATATTGAAGGCCATGAGCATGAAGCGCTGAAGGGTCTTTTCTGTGTCGTCTCAAATCTCTCCTTCGAGTTTACGACCATTCAGAAAGATGTAGCGCTGCAATGTATTGATCGCCTGTATGAGATCGGTTTTCGTCAGTTCCGCTCCTCGCTTGGTGAATCGCTCGCGTTTGTGCAGGATCAGCCGCTCGACAGAAATTCGATTGTGAAATGGATCGAGCAATTGCCGATGGAAGCCAATTCCGGCGATATTTATGCATCGCCG
>CANHAW010000010.1 GCA_947458675.1 Beijerinckiaceae bacterium | reverse complement strand
GAGGGCACGGGCGCGCTGATCGCATGAATGCTACCCGCGCCTGTGGCTTTTTGTCACGTCTGGGGCGTTTCCTTCGCCAGTCTTTTGAGCCAGCTGCGGGCCTGGTTTTTGACGTTTGAGGGTGAGGTTCCACCAAAGCTGGTCCGGCTGCGCACCGATTTTTCAACGCCAAGGACGTCGTGGACGGCCGGCGTGATGCGGGGATCCACCGATTGCATGTCTGTAAGCGACAGTTTTTCCAACGGGATTTTGCGTTCCGCAGCCATGGCGACCAATCGGCCGGTCACGTGGTGGGCGTCTCGAAACGGCATGTTGAGCGCGCGAACGAGCCAGTCGGCCAGATCAGTGGCGATGGCATAACCGCTTCCTGCCGCAGCCTTCATGCGTTTCAGGTCCGGGCTCATGTCGCGGACCATGCCGGCCATGGCCGCAATGCATAGCGAGAGGGACTGGAGGGCATCGAACGTCCCTTCCTTGTCCTCCTGCATGTCCTTGGAATAGGCGAGCGGCAGACCTTTCATGACGATCAGGAGGCCGGTCAGGGCGCCAATCACACGGCCGGACTTGCCCCGGACGAGTTCGGCGGCATCCGGATTGCGTTTTTGCGGCATGATGGACGAGCCCGTAGTGAACTTGTCCGACAGGCTCACAAAACCGAATTGCGGCGTTGTCCAGAGCACGATTTCTTCAGCGAATCGAGAGAGATGGACGGCGCAAATCGATGCTGTGGAAAGCGTCTCCAGAACAAAGTCCCGGTCCGAGACGCTGTCGAGCGAATTGGCGGTCGGCCGGTCAAAACCCAAAGCCCGCGCGGTTTGGCTCCGATCGATCGGGAAAGATGTGCCGGCGAGCGCGGCGGCTCCCAGCGGGCATTCATTCAGGCGGCGGCGCGCATCGGCGAGCCGCCCACGATCGCGGCCGAGCATTTCCACATAGGCCATGAGGTGATGGCCGAGGGTGACCGGCTGTGCCGATTGCAGATGGGTGAATCCCGGCATGACGGCGGCTGCAAAATCGAGGGCGCGTTGAGCCATCGCTGTCTGCAGATCCCGCAATTGCTCATCGAGTTGATCGATTGTGTCCCGGATCCAGAGCCGGAAATCGAGCGCAACCTGATCGTTACGTGAACGGGCCGTGTGAAGGCGCCCGGCATTTGGGCCGACAATCTCCGCCAGACGCGATTCGACGTTCATATGAATGTCTTCGAGGGCCCGCGAGAAGGTGAAGGTTCCTGCCTCGATTTCGCGGCGGACCTGTTCTAGACCTGCGGTAATCGCTTTTTCGGCGTCCCTGTCGATAATCCCCTGCTCGGCAAGCATGGCGACATGAGCCAAAGAGCCGCGGATATCCTGGGCGGCAAACCTATAGTCGAAACCGATGGAGGCGTTTATCTCCTCCATGATCGCATCGGGGCCGTTCGCAAACCGACCGCCCCACATTTTGTTGCTCATCGTGTGCCCTCGAACGGCGCCCTTGCGGAGAAGTCGCCAGCATGAATTCCGGCCCTGACAGCCCCGAGGCAAGTCCGAAGTCGCATTCACCCTTGCGGAAATATGGTCCCGCGCTTGGCTTCGCGTCCTTGGCGGTGCTCGCCCTGTCCGTTGCGGTCCTATACGGGATGAGCGGGCTCCCCGGCAAGGAAACAGCCAAGTCGGGCGAAAAAAGCTGCGCGGCGTCAGCAGCCCTTTACCCGGCGCTTGCGGCGGCCGCCACCGGTGAATTGGCCGCCTTTAATGCCACCAAGGCCCCCAAACACACGACAGATATCGCCTTTGAGGGCCCAGACGGCCAGAAGAAGCGCTTGTCGGACTTTCGCGGACGGGCCGTCCTTCTCAACCTTTGGGCAACCTGGTGCGTGCCGTGCCGGGAGGAAATGCCCGCCCTGGACCGGCTGCAGGCGCAGATCGGGGGGGCGGACTTTGAAGTTGTCGCCGTCAATATCGATACAGCGAGGCTTGAGCGTCGTCAGCAATTCCTGACAGAAATCGGCGCGACCTCCTTGCGCTTCTATGCCGATCCGACCGCCGATGTTTTTCAGGTCCTCAAACGCGCCGGCAAGGTCGTCGGCTTGCCGACAACAATTCTGATTGACAGTAATGGGTGTGAACTTGGCCAACTCGCCGGGGCGGCCGCCTGGGATTCTCCCGAGGCTGTGCGTTTGCTGGCAGTGCTTCGGGGATCAGGGACTTAGCACAAGGTATGTGCTCGAATGTTGCACCGCCGTGCTTCTTCCTTTAGTGAAACGCCGACAACCAAGAAGAGGGCAGATCAATGGCAGAGGCCAAAACCCGACCCGTCTCCCCTGAGGCGAGCCGGCCCTTGTCCCCCCACCTGCAGATTTATCGTCCGATGTTGACGATGATGATGTCGATCATGCATCGAATCACGGGCGCGGGTCTCTATTTCGGCACGATCCTGCTGGCTTGGTGGCTGATTGCCGCCTCGACCGATGCCCGTGCTTTTGACACCGCAAATGGCGTCCTGATGTCTTTCCCCGGTCGAATTGTGCTGTTTGGCTTCACCTGGGCTCTGTTTCACCACCTGTTTGGCGGCATTCGCCACTTCATCTGGGATACGGGTCGCGGCATGGAGCATCCAGAGCGCGAATATCTTGCACAGGCGACTTTGATCGGCGGTTTCGTATTGAGCGTTGCCGTCTGGGTCATCGCTTACATGGTCCGCTGAGCGGGACGCGAGGAAGACATGTCCAATAATCCCAATTCCATGCGCACCACCACACGCCAGGTCAGACATCTCGGCTCGGCAAAGTCAGGCACGCATCACGCTTGGCACATGCGCCTGACCTCTTATGCGCTCGTGCCGCTGACGATCGCATTCGTCTGGATTGTCCTGTCGCTCGTCGGCAAGGACTACAACACCGTCCATGATGCGCTCGGCTCTCCGGTCATCGCGATTGTCATGATCCTTTTTCTGCTCTCCAGCATCTATCACATGATGCTCGGCATGCAGACGATCATCGAGGACTATGTCCATGGCGAAGCGTCAAAAACGTTGGCGCTCATGGCGAATACTTTCTTCTCCGCGTGCATTGGGCTGGCCACCGTCTATGCGGTGCTCCGTCTGAGCTTTACCTGACATCTGCGGCGTTCAAGCCCCAAGCTTCGTCGAAAGGTCATTGAAAATGGCATCCACAAACGGCAACGCCGGTCCCACTTATTCTGTCACGGACCATACGTTCGACGTTGTTGTCGTCGGCGCCGGTGGCGCTGGCCTCCGCGCGACTGTCGGCTGTTCGCAGGCGGGGCTTCGCACCGCTTGCATCTCCAAGGTCTTTCCGACCCGCTCGCACACTGTTGCGGCGCAGGGCGGCATTTCCGCGGCGCTCGGCAATATGGGCGAGGACGATTGGCGCTGGCATATGTATGACACCGTCAAGGGCTCCGACTGGCTCGGCGACCAGGATGCGATCGAATATTTGTGCCGCAATGCACCGGCTGCCGTTTATGAGCTGGAACATTGGGGCGTGCCTTTCTCGCGTACTGAGGAAGGCAAAATCTATCAGCGCCCATTTGGTGGCATGACCACCAATTACGGTCAGGGCCAGGCTCTGCGGACTTGCGCGGCGGCCGATCGTACGGGACACGCCATCCTGCACACGCTCTATGGTCAGGCTCTGCGCAACAAGACCGAATTCTTCATCGAATATTTTGCGATCGATCTGATCATGGATCAGGAAGGTCGCTGCCGCGGTGTCGTCTGCATGAAGATGGACGATGGTTCCATCCATCGTTTCCGCGCCAAGCTTGTTATCCTCGCCACAGGCGGTTATGGACGCGCCTATTTCTCGGCCACTTCTGCGCATACTTGCACGGGCGATGGCAATGCGATGGTCCTGCGTGCCGGCCTGCCGTTGCAGGATATGGAATTTGTGCAATTCCATCCGACCGGCATCTACGGTTCAGGTTGCCTGATCACCGAAGGTGCGCGCGGCGAAGGTGGCTATGTCACCAATGCGAATGGCGAACGCTTCATGGAGCGTTATGCACCTTCCGCCAAGGACCTTGCCTCGCGCGATGTCGTTTCGCGCGCCATGACGATCGAAATTCGCGAAGGTCGTGGCGTCGGCAAGAACAAGGATCACATATTCCTGCATCTCGACCATCTCGATCCGAAGATGCTGCACGAGCGACTTCCCGGCATTTCGGAAAGCGCGCGCATCTTCGCCGGCGTCGATGTGACGAAGGAACCGATCCCCGTGATTCCGACCGTCCATTACAATATGGGTGGCATTCCGACCAATTATCACGGCGAAGTTCTGACCAAGAAGAACGGCGATCCAGATTGCATCGTGCCGGGGCTCATGGCGCTTGGCGAAGCAGCTTGCGTGTCGATCCATGGTGCGAACCGTCTGGGTTCGAATTCGCTGATCGATCTGGTCGTTTTCGGTCGCGCTGCCGGCCTGCGCGCTGCCGAGATCGTCAAGCCCGGCGAGAAACAGGCGGAACTGCCGAAGGATTCGGCCGATTTGTCGCTCTCGCGCCTCGATCATTATCGCAACGCCAAGGGCGGCACGCCGACTGCAGTGTTGCGCGACAAGATGCAGCAGACGATGCAGAGCAATTGCGCCGTGTTCCGCACGGGCGAAATTCTCGAGGAAGGCTCCAAGCTCATCCACGAAGTCTGGAAGAATGGTTTGCCGGACATCGGCATCACCGACCGTTCGCTCGTCTGGAATTCAGATCTCATCGAGACGCTTGAATTCGACAATCTGCTCGTCCAGGCCGTCGTGACAATGGATTCGGCGCTCAACCGTCAGGAAAGCCGCGGCGCTCATGCGCGCGAGGATTTCCCCGATCGCGACGACAAGACCTGGATGAAGCACACTTTGTCCTACCTCGACGATCAGAAGAAAAACGTCGATATCGATTATCGCCCCGTGCACACTTACACGATGAGCAACGAGGTTCCCTATATCGAGCCGAAGGCGCGCGTCTACTAAGCCGCGCTTGAGGCACGTCATGCAATAATTGCGGGAAAGGTCATCCTTTCCCGCCGCAGGTTCGAGAGAGAATCAATGGTTGAACTGGCTCTTCCGAAGAATTCACGACCGACCGAGGGCAAGACCTGGGCGAAGCCGCAGGGCGCGACCAATCTCCGCGAATTCCGCATCTATCGCTGGAATCCGGACGATGGCGCCAATCCACGTATCGATACTTATTATGTCGATATGGACGATTGCGGCCCGATGGTTCTGGACGCCGTTCTCTACATCAAGAACAAGATCGATCCGACCCTGACCTTCCGGCGCTCCTGCCGTGAGGGCATTTGCGGTTCCTGCGCGATGAATATCGACGGCACGAATACGCTGGCCTGCACGAAGGACATGAAGGACATCAAGGGAACGGTGAAGATTTATCCGCTGCCGCATATGCCGGTGGTGAAGGATCTCGTGCCCGATCTGACGCGCTTTTATGCGCAGCACGCCTCCATCGAGCCCTGGCTGCAGACCGATACGCCGCAGCCGGAAGCGGAATGGAAGCAATCGCCGGAAGATCGCTACAAGCTCGATGGTCTGTATGAGTGCATCCTGTGCGCTTGCTGCTCGACATCCTGCCCGAGCTATTGGTGGAATGGCGACCGTTATCTCGGTCCCGCGGCGCTTCTTCAGGCCTATCGCTGGCTGATCGATTCGCGCGATGAGGCGACCGGCCAGCGCCTCGATAATCTGGAAGATCCCTTCCGGCTCTATCGCTGCCACACGATCATGAATTGCGCCAAGGCTTGCCCGAAGGGGTTGAATCCGGCCAAGGCGATTGCCGAAATCAAGAATATGATGATCACCCGTCAGAGCTGAGGCTTCGATTGGCGACCGAATTCAGGGGCCGGCAGCATTTCATGCGCCGGCCCTTTTTCTTGCACTGCGGCCTGCGCGCCGTTACTTGAGCGGAGACAAGCAGGACGCGCCCGTGACCGGACCTACCGTCTTCGATCTTTATTATGATCTCGTCGCCTCGGGTTCGATCGAATGCGATCCGGCGCAGGAGGAGGCGCTTGGCCATCTTGATGGGTTGGCGCGCCGCCTGCACGATTATCGCCTGCCGGGTCAGGCTTCGGCCATTCGTCGCCTTTTCAGCCGCAAGCACAAATCGCCTCCGCTTCGTGGGCTCTATGTCTGGGGTTCGGTCGG
The DNA here is from genome assembly GCA_947458675.1 of Beijerinckiaceae bacterium. GTDB lineage: Bacteria > Pseudomonadota > Alphaproteobacteria > Rhizobiales > Beijerinckiaceae > Terripilifer. The sequence goes on along the minus strand of CANHAW010000010.1, from coordinate 8,334 downwards.
GCGCGGTAAAACCATGCTCATGGATCTCTTCTTCGAAGCCGTTCCCATCCAGCGGAAAAGGCGGGTCCATTTTCATGCCTTCATGGCCGATGTTCATGCGCGTATTCATGATTATCGTCAGCGACTGAAGAAGGGCGACGTCAAGGGCGAAGATCCGATTGCGCCTGTCGCAAATGATTTGGCGCGCAAGGCCACCTTGCTTTGCTTCGACGAATTTGCCGTGACGGATATTGCCGATGCGATGATCCTCGGCCGTCTCTTCACGGCGCTTTTTGCCCATGGCGTTGTTGTTGTGGCAACCTCCAACGTCGTACCCGATCGTCTTTATGAAAACGGTCTGAATCGAGCGCTTTTTGTGCCCTTCATCCATCTTCTGCAAGAACGTATGGACGTGATCGAGCTTCGGTCACGCACAGATTTCCGGCTTGAAAAGCTTTCGAACGAACATGTTTATTACGTGCCTGCCGATAAGGACGCGAAGCAGAACATCGATCGCATGTTCAAGAAACTCACCGGAACCGATAAGGGTCTGTCGCGCGACGTGGAGGTTTTGGGTCGCAAGGTAAAGGTTCCCGAGCAAGCAGGTGGGGTGGCGCGTTTCCGTTTTGCGGATCTCTGCGAACAGCCACTTGGGGCGACCGATTATCTTGAACTTGCGCGCGAATTTCACACGCTGATCATCGAGCAGATTCCCATCATGGATGAGGAGAAACGAAATGAGGCGAAGCGTTTCATCAATCTCATCGACGCGCTTTATGACAGCCACGTCAAACTGATCGTTTCAGCCGAAGCGGAACCGACCGGCCTTTATCTCGCCAGCAATGGTCATGAGGCGTTTCAGTTCGATCGCACAGTCTCGCGCCTGATCGAAATGCGCTCTACCGAATATCTGGCCTTGCCACATGGGTCGGGAACATCGGAAGGTTCGGGGCAGGCCACTGGCCTCGTCGAGACCTGAAGCGGATATGTCAGAACCCAAACCAGCGCCGCCATCCGCCGAATCGGTGGATTTACGCATCCTCGATCTTGCTGCCGACCATGTCCGGCGGTTTGGAGCCGCGCGCCTGACGATTGTCGCCGTGGCGCGCGAGGCCGGCATGTCGCATGGCAATGTGTATCGGTATTTTCCCTCGAAAGAGGCCCTGTTCGATGCGGTGACCGAACAATGGCTCAAGCCGGTCGAGAGCGATTGCCGCAGGATTGCCGAAGCGCCCGACCCCGCCTTCGACAAACTCGAGCGCATCATTGTCTCGATTCATCGCTCTTACCGGGACAAATTGGAGAGCGACGCCGAAATCTTCGATCTGTTCTGCCGATCATTTGAGGAAGGCCGAACGATCGCCCGAAAACATCGCACCCGCATCCAGTCTGAAATCCAGAAGGTTCTGGAGGAAGGCACGGGCGGCGGCATGTTCGAGATCGCCGACCAGCGTCGAGCGCTCGCTCTGGTTTTCGATGCCGCCTATCGCTTCATGAGCCCGGTTTCGATCCGCCTGGACCGAAACGTCCCAAGGGGCCAGATGGATGGCCGATGCGATCGTTGCGTACGGCTCATGTTGCGCATTCTTGCGAGCGGAAAGATATGAACCGCTGTAACAAATAACAAAAAATGTCATTTGTTACCACTTTTTCTGGCCCTTGAAGGGCCCGTATCCTGCCCTAGCGGAATTATAATAAACTATTGTTTTCAAACAACTAATTGGTTCTCGGCCACGACGCGCCACTTCTCCGGGCCTGTGAGAGACCAAATCTTCACCATTCGGCTGTCTTGCCAGTGTCAAACCCTTGAGTCAAAGAGGCCCCGGTCCATCCCGGCGATGCCCGCGGGCACGCTCCGCCAGTCAAATAAGGACGAAGCAATGGCGCGTAAAAAGATTGCATTGATCGGAGCCGGCCAAATCGGCGGCACCCTCGCTCATCTCGCTGGCCTGAAGGAGCTCGGCGATATTGTGCTCTTCGACATTGCCGAGGGCACGCCCCAGGGCAAGGCGCTCGATCTTGCCGAATCATCCCCTGTCGATGGCTTCGATGCGAAGCTGACGGGCGCAAATGATTATGCCGCTATTGCCGGCGCCGATGTGATCATTGTCACCGCCGGCGTGCCCCGCAAGCCCGGTATGAGCCGTGACGACCTGCTTGGGATCAACCTCAAGGTGATGGAATCTGTCGGCGCAGGCATCAAGCAATATGCTCCCAACGCCTTCGTCATCTGCATCACCAACCCGCTCGATGCGATGGTCTGGGCGCTGCAAAAGGCATCTGGCCTCCCGACGAAAAAGGTCGTTGGCATGGCCGGCGTGCTGGATTCGGCGCGCTTCCGGTTCTTCCTCGCCGAAGAACTGGGCGTGTCGGTCAAGGATGTTCACGCCATGACGCTCGGCGGTCACGGCGACGATATGGTGCCGATGGTGCGCCAGTCGACGGTTGGCGGCGTGTCGCTCCCCGATCTCGTCAAAATGGGCTGGCTGAGCCAGGAAAAGCTCGATGCCATCGTCAAGCGCACGCGCGGCGGCGGCGGTGAAATCGTTGCGCTGCTCAAGACGGGCTCGGCCTTCTACGCGCCTGCAGCTTCCGCCATTGCCATGGCTGAATCCTATCTCAAGGACCAGAAGCGCATCCTGCCCTGCGCCGCCTATCTCAATGGCGAATACGGCGTGAAGGACATGTATGTCGGCGTGCCGGTGCTGATCGGTGCCAATGGCGTCGAGCGCATTGTCGAGATCGAATTCAATGCGGAAGAAAAGGACATGTTCGCCAAGTCCCTCGCCGCAGTCCAAGGCCTTGTCGAGGCCTGCAAGACCATCAACCCCGCATTCGCAAAGTAAGCGGGACTTCACTCGCCGGCGGTCTGTGCCGCCGGCGCCTCCACCTCTCCGGGGATGCGAGCCTTTCCAATGAACATTCATGAATATCAGGCCAAGGCCATTTTGAAGACGTTTGGCGTCCCCGTATCGCGCGGCGTTGCCGTGATGAATGCGAGCGAAGCCGAAGCCGCAGCAAAGGAACTCGGCGGACCTCTCTGGGTCGTCAAGTCACAGATCCATGCCGGCGGTCGCGGCAAAGGCAAATTCAAGGAAGCTGCTGCCGGAGAAAAAGGCGGCGTGCGTCTGGCCAAATCCATCGACGAAGTGAAGACCTTTGTTTCGCAGATGCTTGGCAATACGCTGGTGACAATCCAGACAGGCCCGGCCGGAAAGCAGGTCAATCGCATTTACATCGAAGACGGCTCGGACATTGAGAAGGAATTCTATCTCTCTGCCCTCGTCGATCGCGCCACCTCGCGCGTGTCCTTCGTCGTGTCGACCGAAGGCGGCATGGATATCGAAGAAGTGGCGCATTCGACGCCTGAAAAGATCATCACTTTCTCGATCGATCCCGCCACGGGCATCATGCCCCATCACGGTCGCACGGTTGCCAAGGCGCTGGGATTGTCCGGCGAACTCGCCAAACAGGCCGGTTCACTTGTGGCAAAACTCTACAAGGCCTTTGTCGACACTGACATGGCCATGCTCGAGATCAATCCTTTGATCATCACCAAACAGGGTGAACTCAAATGTCTCGATGCGAAGGTCTCCTTCGATTCGAATGCGCTTTATCGTCATCCCGACATCTTCGCCTTGCGCGACGAGACCGAAGAGGACGCCAAGGAAATCGAAGCCTCGAAGCATGACCTCGCCTATATTGCGCTCGATGGCACGATTGGCTGCATGGTCAATGGCGCTGGTCTCGCCATGGCGACGATGGACATCATCAAGCTTTACGGCGAATTCCCGGCGAACTTCCTCGATGTCGGCGGTGGCGCCACGAAGGAGAAGGTCACAGCGGCCTTCAAGATCATCACAGCCGATCCCAATGTGAAGGGCATTCTCGTCAACATCTTCGGTGGCATCATGAAATGCGATGTCATCGCCGAAGGTGTGCTGGCCGCCGTCAAGGAAGTCGGCCTGCAGGTGCCGCTCGTTGTTCGCCTTGAAGGCACCAATGTCGAGCTCGGCAAGAAGATCATCTCGGGCTCCGGCCTCAATGTCATTTCCGCCGACGATCTGGACGACGCCGCCCAGAAAATCGTCAAGGCCGTTCGGGGGGCCAAATAATGTCCGTTTTGATCGATCGTAACACCAAGGTCATCTGCCAGGGTTTCACCGGCAAGAACGGCACGTTCCATTCGGAACAGGCGATTGCCTATGGCACAAAAATGGTTGGCGGAACGTCGCCGGGCAAAGGCGGTTCCACGCATATCGGACTGCCTGTCTTCGACACGGTGACTGAAGCGCGCAACGCCACCGGTGCCGATGCATCGGTGATCTATGTTCCCCCGCCGGGTGCGGCCGATGCCATTTGCGAAGCAATCGATGCGGAAATCCCGCTCATCGTTTGCATCACGGAAGGCATTCCGGTTGCCGACATGATCCGCGTGAAGCGTTCGCTTTCGGGATCGAAGTCGCGCCTCATCGGCCCGAACTGCCCCGGCGTGATGACCGCCGGCGAATGCAAGATCGGCATTATGCCGGGCAATATTTTCAAGCCTGGTTCGGTTGGTGTCGTGTCGCGTTCCGGCACGCTCACCTATGAAGCCGTCTACCAGACTACTGTCGAAGGTCTCGGCCAGACGACGGCTGTCGGCATTGGCGGCGATCCCGTCAAGGGCACCGAATTTATCGACGTGCTCGAAATGTTCCTTGCCGACCCCAAGACCCAATCGATTGTCATGATCGGCGAAATCGGCGGCTCGGCTGAAGAAGATGCGGCGCAATTCCTCATCGACGAAGCCAAGCGCGGTCGCAAGAAGCCGATGGTTGGCTTTATCGCGGGCCGCACGGCTCCACCGGGTCGCCGCATGGGCCATGCGGGTGCGATCATTTCGGGCGGCAAGGGCGGCGCGGAAGACAAGATCGCAGCGATGGAGGCCGCGGGCATCCGCGTGTCGCCCTCGCCTGCACGCCTCGGCAAGACGCTTGTCGAAGTCTTGAAGGGCAAGTGACAAAAACCGCGCCGCTCACGAGCGGCGCGATTTCTACAAAGCGGAAACGGGCGTCCGGAAGATTGATCCGGCGCGATCTGACCAGGTGAATCGAAATGGCACGTCAGGACATGAACGACGCGTTGCTCTCGACCTCCTTCCTCTATGGTGGCAATGCCGCCTATATTGAGGATCTCTATGCACGTTTCGAGAAAGATCCGAACAGCGTAGATCCGCAATGGCAGGAATTTTTCGGCGCGCTGAAGGACGATCCGGCCGCTGTTGAAAAAAGCGCCAAGGGCGCTTCCTGGCAGAAGCCAAACTGGCCGGTTCACGCCAATGGGGAACTTGTTTCCGCGCTTGATGGAAACTGGGGCGTTGTCGAAAAGAAGATCGGCGACAAGATCCAGAAGACAGCTCAGGCTAAGGGCGTCGAAGTCTCGCCCGCTGATGTGCTGCGCGCCACACGCGATTCGGTTCGCGCCCTGATGATGATCCGCGCCTATCGGATGCGCGGCCATCTGCACGCCAATCTCGATCCGCTCGGCCTTGAGCCGCAAAAGGATCATGAAGAGCTGCATCCATCGAGCTATGGTTTCACGGAAGCCGATTACGATCGCAAGATCTTTATCGATCATGTGCTCGGGCTCGATTATGCGACCATTCCCGAAATGCTCGCCATTCTGCGTCGCACCTATTGCGACACGATCGGCTTCGAATTCATGCACATGTCCGATCCGGCCGAAAAAGCCTGGATGCAGGAGCGCATTGAAGGTCCGGATAAAGAAATTACCTTCACCCGCGAAGGCAAGCGCGCGATCCTTTCCAAGCTTGTCGAAGCAGAAGGTTTTGAGAAATTCTGCGACGTGCGTTTCCGCGGCACCAAGCGTTTTGGTCTCGATGGCGGCGAATCAATGGTTCCCGCGCTTGAGCAAATCATCAAGCGCGGCGGTGCATTGGGCGTGCGCGAGATCGTTCTCGGCATGGCCCATCGCGGTCGCCTGAATGTGCTTGCGCAGGTCATGGGCAAGCCACAGCGCGCGATCTTCCATGAGTTCAAGGGCGGTTCTTTTGCGCCCGATGAAGTCGAAGGTTCGGGCGATGTGAAATATCATCTGGGTGCTTCGTCGGATCGCGAATTCGATGGTAACAAGGTCCATCTTTCGCTGACTGCCAATCCGTCGCATCTCGAAATTGCCGATCCGGTCGTGCTCGGCAAGGTGCGCGCCAAGCAGGATCAGCTCGGCGATGTTGTTGAGCGCTCAAAAGTTCTGCCGCTGCTGATCCATGGCGATGCCGCTTTTGCCGGCCAGGGCGTTATTGCCGAATGTTTTGGCCTGTCGGGGCTGAAGGGTCACCGCACCGGCGGCTCGATCCATTTCATCGTCAACAACCAGATCGGTTTCACGACTTATCCGCGTTATTCGCGCTCCTCGCCCTATCCTTCCGATGTGGCGAAGATGATCGAAGCGCCGATCTTCCACGTGAATGGCGACGATCCGGAAGCGGTTGTCTATGCCGCCAAGATTGCCATCGAGTTCCGGCAGAAGTTCCACAAGCCTGTCGTCATCGACATGTTCTGCTATCGCCGCTTCGGTCATAACGAAGGCGACGAGCCGGGCTTCACCCAGCCGCTGATGTACAAAAAAATTCGCGGCCACAAGTCGACACTCGAGCTCTATAGCGAAAAGCTGATCGCCGAGGGCGTCGTCACGAGCGGCGAAGTCGAGAAAATGCAGGCCGACTGGCGCACGCGCCTCGATGCGGAATTCGAAGCCGGCCAGAGCTACAAGCCCAACAAGGCCGATTGGCTCGATGGACGTTGGTCGGGCCTGCGTGCGGCAGGCGATTCGGGCGATGATGCCCGTCGCGGTCAGACCGGCGTGGATCTCGCAAAGCTGAAAGAAATCGGCGAAAAGATCACGCAAGTTCCAGACAATTTCAACGCCCATAAAACGATCGGCCGTTTTCTTGAGGGTCGACGCAAGATGATCGAGACCGGACAGGATCTCGATTGGGCCATGGGCGAGGCGCTCGCCTTTGGAACATTGGTCGATGAAGAGCATCGTGTGCGTCTATCGGGCCAAGATTGCGAACGCGGTACATTCTCGCAACGCCATTCCGTGCTGATCGATCAGGAAACCGAAGCGCGCTATGTCCCGCTCAATAATATTCGCGAGGGCCAGGGTCGCTATGAAGTCATCAATTCGATGCTTTCAGAAGAGGCCGTGCTTGGTTTCGAATATGGCTATTCGCTCACCGAGCCGAACACGCTGACATTGTGGGAAGCCCAATTTGGCGATTTCGCCAATGGTGCGCAGGTGCTTTTCGACCAGTTCATCTCTTCAGGCGAGCGTAAATGGCTGCGCATGTCCGGTCTCGTTTGTCTTCTGCCTCACGGCTATGAAGGCCAAGGCCCGGAACATTCCTCGGCTCGCCTCGAGCGCTTCCTGCAGATGTGCGCTGAAGACAATATGCAGGTCGCAAACTGCACGACGCCGGCCAATTATTATCATGCGCTTCGCCGTCAGCTGAAGCGTGATATCCGCAAGCCGCTTATTCTGATGACGCCAAAATCGCTCTTGCGTCACAAGCGCGCGGTCTCGCGTCTGGATGAGCTGGCGACCGGCACATCCTTCCATCGTCTGCTTTGGGATGATGCGGAATCGCTGAAGAACGAGAAGATCAAGCTTGTGAAGGACGACAAGATCCGTCGCGTCATCCTGTGCACCGGCAAGGTCTATTACGATCTTTACGAGGAGCGTGAAAAGCGCGGCATAGACGATATTTATCTGTTGCGCGTTGAGCAGCTCTATCCGTTCCCGCTCAAGGCGCTCGTGACTGAATTGTCGCGCTTCAAGAAGGCCGACATCGTCTGGTGTCAGGAAGAACCCAAAAACATGGGCTCCTGGACATTCGTCGAGCCCTATCTCGAATGGGTGCTCGGGCAGACAGGCTCCAAGGTCAAGCGGGCGCATTATGTTGGGCGTCCCGCCTCGGCTGCGACTGCGACGGGCTTGATGTCGAAACATCTTGCTCAGCTCAAAGCATTTCTTGATGAGGCCCTTGCAGGCTGAAGAACAACCCTCTGAAACGAAGGGCCGCGCGATGGCGCGGGCGTGACGAAAATGGCAGAAATTCGCGTTCCCACACTCGGCGAGTCGGTCTCTGAAGCAACGATCGGCCGCTGGTTTAAAAAGCCCGGCGATGCGGTGAAGGCCGATGAGCCTTTGCTTGAGCTTGAAACCGACAAGGTCACTCTCGAAGTGAACGCGCCCTCCGCCGGCGTGCTTGCCGAGATTACGGCGAAGGATGGCGAGACAGTTTCGCCCGGCGCCCTGCTCGGCCAGATTACGGCAGGCGGCGCTGGCGCG
>CANHAW010000009.1 GCA_947458675.1 Beijerinckiaceae bacterium | reverse complement strand
TTCCTGGCCGTCGAAATAATAGGTCAGATTGTCTGGCTGCCAGTTCACGCCATAGCTATGGAACGAGGCGCTGAGATCGGGCGTGGGAATTGCTGCGCCCTGCGATGTATGCGAACCGCTGCTCTGAGTATGGGCAGCCGTGTAATAGGTCGTCATGTCATGGCCGAGTTGCTCCATGACATCGATTTCCGGCGGCCAGCCGCCATCCTGTGGCAGGAGCCAGAAGGCCGGCCAAAGACCTTGGCCATCGGGAAGTTTCGCACTGACTTCGAAATATCCATATTGCTGCGAGAAGGAATCATGCGTCGTCAGCATGCCGGATGTATATTTATATCCGTCGATCTGGCTCTGGATCTCGGGTGCAGCATTCTGCGCTGTGATATTCAGCACGCCATCCTGGACGACCCAGGGTTTTATGCCCGATGTGGCAGCGTAAGTGTGATCGATATACCATTGCTGTTCGCCATTGCTGGCAAGCGTCGTCCCGTTAGGCTTGCCCCACCAATAATTGGAATCCCATGTCCCTCCTGTATCGCTCATAAGATTGAGCGTGTTGAATTCATCGGCGAATGTCATCGTCGCCGTGCCGGCGAGATTGTTCGGATTGATTGCCAAGACTGGCTCTCCTCAGATGTTTTTCGGTGACTTGCAGGGTTCGGTTTGCCGATCCTTTGTGTTTCAAAAGCGGCGTCCGCGCGCTGCAACGGTGACATTGTGGAGAGCGTGGATAATCAAGATCGCGCCACATGTTGATCGCATTTTCCTGCAACGCAGGCGCACGCGCGCAATTCATGCCTTTTGCCGATGGACGCGCACTTGCCGTGAATGCTGCAGATTCTGCACACGCCAATCGATGTGAAAGCGATATGGTACGGGATGGGACTTTTGGTCGGCGCCTTTTGTTTGCGCTGCATGCCGCAAGCGCCTGCCGGGGATGGCCGCGCATATGGGTTATGGGCCGGGTCGCTACCGGAGTCTGGCCTGCGCCATGCGTCTTGGGCCAAAAGAATCTGTTCGGAGGAGATTTTGGCACTTCCGCGCCAGCCGTCCCCGATCTAAGCTTAAAGCGGATCGGGTGCCCCGGATGAAGCCGGGGTTAAACGGGAAGTCGGTTCAAGCCGCGCTGCCCCCGCAACTGTGAACGGTTTGGTTTTGGTCACTGGCGAGAGCCGGGAAGGTCAGAACATCATGCCGTAAAAGCCAGGATACCGGCCGGATCCGCGGAAAAACCCTTGAGACCGACGGTGGGTCGGTTGGAGGAATAATGTCTGAACGCATCCTGCGTGCGGCTGTCTTAGCCGGCGTGTGTTTTGTCTGCCTGCCAGTCGGTGCGCAGGAAAACATGCCGGATCTCGTGATCACTGCGAATCGGCAAGCGCAATCCATCCAGCAGATCGGCTCCTCCGTCACTGTCATCTCCCGCGAGGAGATAGAGAAGCAGGGGTCGAAATCGCTTCATGATGTGTTGATCGGACAGCCGGGCGTCCACAGTGTTGAAAATGGCGGCCCCGGCGGCTTTGTCTCGATTTTCATGCGCGGCACAGAAGCGCGCCACACGCTTGTTCTCATCGATGGGGTGAGGATTGGCGATCCGACATCGACAGGCAATGAGATCGATCTGTCGCTCATTCCTCCCGAACAGATTGAGCGGATCGAAATCGTACGCGGCCCGCAATCGGCTCTCTATGGATCCGATGCTATTGGCGGCGTCATCAACATTATCACCAGAAGGGCCCAAAAGGGCCGGCCGGTCTGGCAATTGCGCACAGAAGCGGGCAGTTACGGAACTTATTCTTCCAACCTGTCTGTTTCCGGCACGACAGCGGATACGACCTACAGTATCGGTGTCGATCAATTCCACGCCGATGGGTTCAAGCGCTACGGATATCGCATTTCCCGGCTTGCTCCGCTCGACACAAGCGGCTCAGATCCCGTCGATCGCTATGGTGCGCGACTGCGCATATCCAGAATTCTGAATGATTGGCTCACGTTTGAAATCGGCATGCAGGGGAGCTGGAGCAAGATCCAGTTCGATGGCGGCGCCAATAGTCCGCTTGCGCCTTTGTTGCCGAATTTCCAGACCGCCTGGCAAGGTTCCGCCTATCAAAAGCTGATCGCTGAAAATGGTCCTTTCCGCACGACGTTCAGCACTTTTGAAACCCGTTTCGTCAAGGATACGCGCACGCACAGCATTTACGAATATCTGGGCACGATCTACGACGACAAAATACGCTATCAATATCGCGGTACGCGCCTTGGAGCAGAGCTCCAGGAAGATATCAGGCTGGGCAAGTTTGGCGCACTGACCTTGGGAACGCGTTATGAAGAGGAGAGAGCCGATACGGGCGCTCCGCAAGATCGTCGGCAGGATACCAAGTCGCTCTATGCGCTTTATCAGATGTCACCTGTTGAACGATTGAATCTCTCCTTGGGCGCGCGCATCGATCAGACGTCGTCTTTCGGCCTCTTTACGACTTATCGCGCGACCTCGTCCTATGCTTTGATGCCCACCACACGTGTCCATGCTTCTTTGGGCACAGGCGCAAAGGCGCCTTCGCTTTATCAGCTTTTCGACACCTATTACGGCAATCCAAATCTCAAGCCGGAGAAATCTGTTGGCTATGATGTCGGCGTCGAGCAGACATTTTTTGGCGGCGATTTGCGCCTTGATGCAACCTATTTTCACAATCGGGTCGAACAGCTGATCGACTGGCTCTCGACAGGCCCCTATAGCGGGTCCTATTTCAACGTGAACAAGGCGAATGTGACGGGCGTCGAATTTTCAGGCTCCTATAATCTTGTGCCGACATGGGCCCGACTGAAATTTGCATATACATGGCTTGAGACCCGTATCGCGCCAAATGCGGCCGACCCCACCGACATAGATAATGGCGCGCAGCTCTTGCGTCGTCCGCGTCATGCGTTTCGCGCTTCTCTTGCCATCACGCCAATGCATGACTTGACGATCGAGCCGGTCGTTCGGTTTGTCGGAACAAGAGCCGACAAGACCTTCGATCCGGCGGGCAATGAAACGCGCGTTGCGCTGGCGCCCTATATGCGTTTCGACCTCCTTGCCGATTACAAGCTCAATCGCGACGTCTCGGTTTTTGCCCGTGCAGAAAACATCACCGATGTCCGGTATGAGCATATCTATAATTATGGCACCGCCGGTCGCTCGATCTATGGTGGCATCAAGGTCAAATGGTGAAACAGAACGATGCGGACGGGGCTGACCCATGGGCCAGCCCCGCTTGAGGCCCACCCGGAGGGGCCGGTTCAAACTTTTGTCTGGCCAACTTTGGTCTGACATGGACCCGACTTCGCCGGTCCTGTAGACTGGATGCAAGGCGAAGATATCAAGCGGGATGGATCGGCCGATGGCGGTCCGGGGCCCGGTAGTTGAGAGGAAGACAGCGGTGGAACTCAGGATCACGACTCTGGCCGGCATGATCGCCTTTGCAGCTCTCACGCGTCTTCTGCCGCATCCGCCGAATTTTACCGCCGTCACCGCGCTGGCTTTGTTCGCCGGTGCGCAATTCGCCGATCGGCGAATGGCCTTTTTCGTCCCCCTTGCTGCGCTCTTTGCCACCGATCTGGTGCTCGGCCTGCATTCGGGCATGCTGTTCGTTTATGGCTGCGTGGCGGCCATGGTCCTGATGGGACGTTTCGTCGGCCCGCGCAGCGCGCCGCTTCGCGTTGCGGGCGCTGCTTTTGCCGGCTCCGTCCTGTTTTTCATCGTCACCAATTTCGGTGTCTGGGCGATGAGCGGCTTGTATGAAAAGAGCCTTGCAGGTCTCACCACCTGCTATATCGCCGCCATTCCTTTCTTCCAGAATACGCTGGCAGGCGATTTGTTCTTTGCAGCTTTGTTGTTCGGCGGCTTTGAAGTCATGCGCCGTAAAGTCCCGGCGCTCGCTACTGCAAGGTGAGCGGCAGCCAATTTCAGGGGCGGATTGTTTCGCTCCTGCCGTCAGCGACCGAAATGGTTTTCGCGCTTGGTCTCGAGGATCGCCTCGTCGCCGTCACGCATGAATGCGATTTTCCGGCCGCTGCACGAAAACTGCCGGTTCTCGTCAAACCGGCGCTGGCACTTGAGGGACTGAGCCAGGCTGATATCGATACAGCCGTCTCTGCGCGTCTGCACGAAGGCGGCTCTCTGTATGAGATCGATGAGACCATGCTCATCGATCTCGCACCCGATCTCATCCTGGCCCAGAATCTCTGTCAGGTCTGCGCGCCATCCGGCCATGAATTGTCGCGCGCTCTGACGCGCCTTCCCAAAGAGCCGCAGGTTTTGTGGATGAGCCCGCGAAATCTGGCGGGCGTGCGCGCCAATCTGGAAGATCTCGCTGCAGCCACAACATGCCTTGCGCAAGGCGAAAGCCTGCTTGCAGATTGGGAGTTGCGGCTTCAGGCAGTTGCAGAACGTGCGGCGCGCATAAAATCACGCCCGCGCGTCTTTTGCATGGAATGGCTCGATCCCGTCTATTGCCCCGGCCATTGGATTCCCGAAATGGTGCGGCTGGCTGGCGGCGAGGCAGTGCTTGGACGCGAAGGTGCCGAATCTGTCCGTATCGATTGGGGCGATGTCTGCGCGCAAAGGCCGGAGATTCTCATCCTCATGCCTTGCGGTTATACGCTCGCGCAGGGGCGCGAGATTGTCGGTTCCCTCGCCCAATATTCCGGATGGTCCGATCTTCCAGCCGTGCGCGACGGACAGGTCTGGCTGGTCGATGCCAATGCCTATTTTGCCCGGCCCGGCCCGCGCCTCATCGAGGGAATTGAATTGCTGTCGCATCTGTTCGCTGGTGGCCCCTTCGCCGGCCCCGCAGATGCATGCGAGCGGCTGGCACTCTAGGCGCGTCAGCAGGCAAGTGTCGCAAATATTTCACAAACGCCTTTGGCTGTTCTGAATCGTTCTTTTTTGCTTTGCGCGTGTGGAAATCAGTCCCAAAAAGGGTATTGAGTTCGAAGCGCGACACCATTCTTTGGGCCTTGCGCTTGGTCTTCCCGATGCGCATGCGACAGAGAGCGCATCTGCGGATCTTTTGCGAGAGAAACGATCGTGAGCATTGCCATTTATCACAATCCGAAATGCGAGACATCGCGCAATGTTCTGGCAATGCTGCGCCAGAGCGGCGAGCTTTTGCATGTCATCGAATATTTGCAAACCGGCTGGACCAAAGAGCAGCTTCTCGGCCTGTTTGCTGCCGCCGATCTGACGCCGCGCGAGGCCTTGCGTGTCAGCAAATCGCCGGCCGAAGAGCTCGGCCTGACGCAAGATCATGTCAGCGACGATGAATTGCTTGAGGCCATGGTCGCCCATCCGATTCTCGTCAACAGGCCGATTGTGTGCACATCGAAAGGCGTTCGTTTGTGCCGCCCTTCGGAACGTGTTTTTGACATTCTGCCCAATCCCGATATCGGACCCTTTGCGAAAGAAGACGGGACGATCGTGATCGATGCGGCGGGACAGCGTATCGGATGAAAGGCCGCGACCGCGCCCTTGTCACGACGCTGGGTCTTGGCCAGATTTTGTCCTGGGGTACATCCTTTTATCTGATCGCTGTTTTGGCGGGGCCGGTTTCGCGCGATCTGAATTGGCCTCTTGCTTGGCTGGTTGCAGGCCAGTCGCTTGCGCTTGTTGTGGCTGGCGTTGCATCGCCTTATGTCGGGCGCTGGATCGAGCGCAGCGGCGGGCGTGTCGTTCTTGCTGCAAGTTCTGTTCTTTTGGCCGCAGCACATGTGCTGATTGCGACGAGTTCCAACATCGCCCTGTGGTACGGGGCTTATTTCATTTTCGGCCTGGCCATGGCCTGCGGACTTTATGATGCAGCCTTTAGCACCCTCGGGCAGATTTTTGGCGCCTCGGCGCGCCGTTCGATCACGAATATCACTCTGTTTGGCGGCCTTGCGAGCACGATCTGCTGGCCGCTGACGGCTTTCATGGTCGAAAATATCGGATGGCGCGGCGCCTGTCTGGTCTATGCCGCCATTCATATCGGCATCATGCTGCCCTTGCATTGGCGCATTCTGCCGCCGCTCGCCTCAGGCGCGGACAAGGCTGGCATTGTCGCGCAGAAAACAGCGCCAGCCATGACGCCCTCACGCGGCCTTTATCTGCTGCTTTCAATCATGCTGACGACGGCAGCGGCCATTGCCTCCGTCATTTCCGTCCATCTCATCGCCATTCTGGAAGCGCGCGGCCTTGACCTTGTCATGGCTGTCGCGCTGGGCGCTATTTTCGGTCCAGCGCAAGTCGGAGCGCGCATTGTCGAACTGGCACTGGGCCGCCATTATCACCCGGCCTGGACGCTTGTGGCGTCCGTGCTTCTTGTCTGTCTTGGCATTGCCTTGCTTGGTCTGGATGGCCCCTTTGCCCTGATTGCATTGGCTCTGGTTTTTTATGGCGCGGGAAATGGCATTTATTCCATCGCCAAGGGAACCGTGCCGCTGGCACTCTTCGGGCCACATGATTATGCGCGCTTGATGGGACGGCTCGCATTTCCAGCGCTTCTCGCCCAGGCCGCCGCACCGCCGATTGTGGCTCTTGTCATTGAGGCGCATGGCGCAGGGATGGCGCTGAATGGCCTTGCACTGGTCGCTCTGCTCAATTGCGGGGCCGCTATCGCCCTTCTCGCCCTGACGCGGGCCCATCGACGGGACGTTATTTGACAGGCGCTTGGCCTGTTGCCATGTCTGGTGGATGCATATCTTCTCGACCCCTGTGGGCAGCGAATGCTGCATCGGCCCATCCGGTTTTGCAGGCCCAAAATGATCGATCCGGATTTCGGGCCTGTCCTGACAGCCTTTCTCGTCTGCATTGCAGCGGCCCTTTCGACCATATTGGGCGGGCTGCTTGTGTTCCGGCTCGATGCCTCCAATCCGCGCGTTCTGGCTTTCGGCCTCGCCTTTGCGGCGGGCGCAATGGTTTATGTTTCGCTCGTCGAAATTCTTGCCAAGGCGCAAACATCATTTGCTGAAGCCTTGGGGCCGGCTGCCGCCTATCGCATGGCGACCATGTGGTTCTTCGTCGGCATTATTCTTGTGGCAGCGCTCGATCGTCTTTTGCCCAAACATGATGACGGCGCAATCACGAAGGACATGTCGACATCGAAATCATCTGTCGCGCGCGTCGGTCTGTTGGCGGCGCTCGCCATTACGGCGCATAATCTGCCCGAGGGCATGGCGACTTTTTTCGCGACCCTCAACGATCCAGCCGTCGGCGCTGCTCTGGCTGTGGCCATTGCAATTCACAATATTCCCGAAGGCATATCGATTGCCATTCCGATCTATTTCGCGACGCAAAGCAAAAGCAAAGCGGTCTATGGCGCCGCACTCTCGGCTCTGGTCGAGCCGCTGGGCGCACTGATCGGTTATCTCGTGCTGGCGCCCTATCTCAGCCCCTCGCTCTTTGGCGCTGTTTTCGGCGTCATCGCAGGCGCCATGGTTTTCCTGTCGCTGCACGAACTCATGCCCGCCGCCAAACGCTATTCCAGCGGCTATGAAACCGCCTACGGACTTGTCGCAGGCATGGCACTGCTGGCTCTGAGCCTCGTGCTGCTGCGGTAGGGGATCATTCGCGAATAACGAGAGACGGCCGTCATTCTCCGCGCGTTTTGTGAGAATGGTTTTGGGATGCGTTTGAAATGGTGCCGCAAGAGGGATTCGAACCCCCGACCCCCTCATTACGAATGAGGTGCTCTACCAGCTGAGCTATTGCGGCATTCGTTTGGCTCCCGGCCAATTTGGCCAAGGGGCGAAAGCAGCGCCCTCATAGCGATTGGCTGCGGCCTTGGCAAGCGAGGGGCGGGATTCTAGCGAATGGGTCTTTCTTCGGTTGGTTTGTCTTCGGCTGCATCGGGGCCGGGGTCGTCGGGCGAAATCGGCATCGGATAGAGGGCGCTGCCGGTAAAGACCGGGCGTGCCGGCGGCTTTGGTGCGGGCGCAGGATCGGGCGCGCGATCGTGAGGCGCCTCGGGCTCTTCCAGAGCCTTTGTTTCGATCAGAACGGGGGCCTCTGGCCCGGCCAGATTGTCGGGGGCAGGGGTTGCGACAAGCGTGTCCTGCGGGGCGCTGAGGCGATCCTGCGGCACGATCCAGCGGAAGGCGTCGAGTTTGCCGGTGACCGGCGAGGCCGGCTCCCAGCGGTCTGAGACAATGCCATCGGCAATCCATGCCGGATCGCGCGGGGCGCGGGCGGCGCGCGCCAGCCATTCGCGTGCCGGTCCGCTCTGGCCGCCATATTGCGTTTCTTCCAGATCTGCCATGGCGAGGCAGATGCGCCGTGTCGGCGGCGTCTGCGCCCCTGCGATGAAAGGCGCAAGTGCGGCGCGCGCCAGATCGAAATCGCGCGCCTCCAGCGCCGTGCGCGATTTGATCAAAGCGCCTTCCAGATCGCCGGGCGCCATTGCGGCCAGATTTTGCGCGCGCGCCAGTCTTTCCTTGGCTGCATCGCCGGGTCGCAGGCGCACATAAGTGATGGCGAGATCGGGATGTGGCGATGCGCGCCATGCGGCTTCGAGCAATCGCGTTGCCTTGCGCATGTCGCCGCGTCGGGCCAGCAATTGCGCCGCAAGATCGGTCGCAGGCACGAGATCGGGGGCGAGCTTGCTGGCCTCGCGCGCCTGTTTCAGCGCCTCTTCAGGATCGCGCTCCTGAATGTCGCGCGCCTGCGCGGTGAGCAATATGGCGCGCTGCCGGTCTGCTTCCGCGCGGGCGATGATTTTTTGTGTGCGATTGGTGTCGACAATATCGAGCGCATCCGCCCATTCGCCGCGTCGCACATGCCAGACAAGCAAAGCATCTGTAGCCCAGCCGAGCGGCGCAATACGATGCGCCTGTGCCGCATAGGCATGAGCCGCTTCATCCTCGCCGCGCCGCATGGCTTCGGCATGCAGCCCGCGCAGGCCGAGCAAGCGCGTTTCCGGTCTTTCCATCATGCGTGAAAAGCTCGTCTCCGCCAGGTGGCGGTCGCCTTCGAGCTGCGCCGATTGGGCGCGCAGCAAGAGCGTGAGTGGATCCTCGCCGAGATATTTTTCTGCCTCGCGCGTTGCCTGCAAAGCATAGCGGCGATCGCCACCGGCGGCGGCGATCATGCCGCGCGACAAGGCATCATAGCCTTTGTTGCGACGTCTTGCGCGCACGCTCAGCGACAGAAGCGAGGGCAGGCGAAAGATGAAGCGCAGAATGCTCCATAAAATGATGGCGGCAATGGCCACGCATGCCACAACAGCAAGGCCGACGGCCGCCGATGTCTCGATCTGCATGTCCTGCCAGGTCAGGACAATCTCGCCAGGACGATCAGCGATCCAGGAAAATCCGAGCCCCAGCAAGCCGAGTATGACGAGAAAGAGAATGAGTCTGATCATTCGCGTGTCACTTCCCCGCCAGGCGCTCGATGGATGAATCGACAAGCTGGCGAATGGCGAGATCGGCTGCCGCGCGTTGATGGGCGCGCGCAGAAAAATCGCGGGCCGCATCCTGCGTTTCTTTCGGCAATTTTGCGAACAGGCTCATTGCTTCCACGACATCGGCGCGCTGCAGCGTAGCTTCAATCCGTGCAATCAGTGCGGGTGCATCTTCGCGCATTGTCTCGCCAATGGGGCGCACGCGCACAAGGCTGCTGGCGCTGCGGGCCATGCGGTCGAGAAGATCGCCGTCGCCTTCTGCCGGACGCAGCGTGCGCAGCATGGCGGAAGATTGCGCAGAAAATTCCTGCGCCAGTTTGATCGAGGTTGGTGCGCCATTGGCAAAGGGCCGCAAGGCTGCAATGCGCGCGGCATCGGCACCGATTTTTTCCAGCGCCGCAATTTCGCGGGCAAGGGGCGCGCCTTTGTCGATCTTCTGCGTGAGGCTTGCAGCAATGGCTGCCAGAGCGGCGGCTTCATTCGCGCTCGATGCAGGCACATTCGGCGCCTCGGTGGCGCGCATTTGCGTTTTGGGCGCAGCCAAAGATGCGCGCATGTCGTTCAATTCGGATTCAAGCCGCGCGATGCGCTCTTCCACCGGCTTGATGTCGAATTCAATCTGCGGTGCTGCTTGCGGCGCCATTTGCGCGGGCGGGGCACTTTGCATGCTGTCGCGCAAGCGTATCGTCTCGCGGCGGGCGGATTCAGCACTCGTTTCAGCCGCAGCAATTCGCTTTTCCAGCGGTGCGAGATCGACGGGTGGGGGCAGTGCCGGCAGGCTGGGGGCCGGCCTGCTTTCAAATGATGCGATCCGCGCTTCGACTTTTTCGAGGCGTTGCGCGAGTGCGATCACACTGTCGGGGCTGGCTGCCGGGGCCGGCTGCGGCGCTTCATCGATAATGCTGTAGTAGAGAGCTGCGACAGAAACGAGCAGCGCAGCTGTTGCGGGGAGCAGGCTCAGCAGCGACATGGTAGGGCGCGGTTGCGCTTTCGCTTTCGTCTGGCCTGTGGCGATGGGCTCGGCATCAATCGTCGGCGGCTCATGCCTTGGCCCGCGATTGGGGGTGGCCTGCGTCCGGTTCGCCCGCTCGCTATCCTCGCTCATACCGTCTCGCGCTCCTGTTGTCGGGCGAACCTTAAGCGATCGCGCGCGTCGGGGGAATCGCCTGAAGCAGGGCTTTGGTTCCGCTCATGGCCGTGTGGCCAAGGCATCGGCAATGGCGAGCGTGCGGCGGGCCATATCGGCATGCAAACGCTCAACCATTTTGCCCTCCAGCGAAATGGCGCCTTTGGCGGCATTTTCAGCCTGTTCGAAGGCGGCAATAATCTTGCGCGCCCATTCCACTTCGGCCTCTGGCGGGGCGAAAATCTCGTTGGCGACCGCAATCTGGTTGGGATGGATCACAGTCTTGCCGTCCATGCCGAGGTCGCGGCCCTGTTCGCATTCGGCGCGCAGCCCCTCGAGATCGGCCAGTTGATTATAGACGCCGTCGAGCACATCGATCCCATAGGCGCGCGCAGCCAGAATGGAATTCGACAGCCAGCCGATCATGGAGGCGCGTCCCGGCATCAGGCGGGCGCGGGTTTCCTTGGCAATATCATTGGTTCCCATGACGAAGACGGCGAGCCTCGAGGCCGGATCCTGCGCCGTACGGGCGATCGAATCGACATTGAGCAGGCCGAGCGGCGTCTCGATCATGGCCCATAATCTCATCTGCGCCGGGGCGCCTTTGTTGTTGGCCTCCCGCGCCGCCAGCATGACATCGCCCGGCGAGGAGACTTTCGGCAAAAGAATGGCGTCCGGGCCGGCGGCAATGGCAGCAGCCAGATCGGCCGGGCCCCATTCCGTTTCCATCCCATTGGTCCGGATCACCAATTCGCGCGGGCCGAAACCGCCGGCGCGCACTGCCGCGCAGACCTGATCGCGGGCGGCGGCCTTCTGGTCGGGGGCGACCGAATCTTCAAGATCGAGAATAATGGCGTCTGCCGGCAGGCTCCGGGCCTTCTCGATGGCTCGGGCATTGGAGCCCGGCATATAGAGGGCACTGCGGCGGGGACGGATCATTCTGGACCTCCTTGGCTCTATTGCGGCGCAGCATAAAGCCGATGGGCGGCTCTGGCCATTCTCCCTTGGTCAGAGGGGTCGCCGCTCTCCATCAAAATGCGGCCTCGACGCCTGCATCGGCAATCTTTAGGAATGCCCCTAATTTACAATAAATCTCTGGGAAAGCGGATTGGCATGAGCGTGACGGTGAAAAATGCGGTTCCCTTTCCCGGCCAGCTTGTTGAGGGTTATGAGGCTTTCCTGACCGGCCGTTTCGGCGCCGAACAGCAGCGCTATCGGCAATTGGCCACACATGGCCAGAAACCCCGGATCATGATGATCGGCTGCTGCGATTCCCGCGTCGCGCCCGAAGTCATTTTCGATGCCGGTCCGGGCGAGATTTTTGTCGTTCGCAATGTCGCCAATCTGGTGCCGCCCTATGCTCCCGATGGCGATTATCACGGCACGTCGGCGGCGCTTGAATTCGGTGTCATGGCTTTGCGCGTCGAGCATATTGTCGTGATGGGCCATGCCCAATGCGGCGGTGTGCGCGCCTTTGCCGAATTCCAGAAAGATCCCCATCACGCGCCGCTGTCGCCGGGCGATTTTATCGGCAGCTGGATTCGCCTGATGGCGCCATCGGCTGAAAAACTCGGCGATGCCGATCTTGCAACGCCCGAATATGTCGAGCGCCTGGCGCTGGAATCGATCAAGCAGAGCCTTGCCAATCTGCGCACATTTCCATGTGTTCGAACATTGGAAGAGCGCGGCAAGATCAAATTGCATGGCGCCTATTTCGGCGTCATGGACGGGCGCATGCTTGTCTATAATGCGCAGGCCGACCAATTCGAGCCGGTTGCCGGCGATCTTCACGCGGCCGCGCTTCAGCAGCCTCGTTTTTGACAGCGCGTGTCAGAATTTATTTGATAAAGACGAATATATCGACCTGCAGCGAGAGATCGTCCGATGTTTTCGGCTCGCTGACATATTCTTCCATGAACATCGGCTTTGCATCGATTCCCTTCTCATCCAGATAGGCGGTGATCGCCTCATAAGTGGAATCGATATCGTCATAAGCATTGCGATGCTCGAATTTCATCGTCTTGCCGGCCGGGGTCTGGCCGAGCGTGATGGGGGCCGACAAATTGAGCGCCTTGGCCGGCGGCTCATCCAGCGGAATCATCGCCTGGTAGCGAAAGCCCTGATCGTCCGTCTCGATAAAGACAGCCAGCGGCCGTCCGCCGGGTTTGAGCCCGGCGCGATCCATGACGGTGCGCAGACTGCCGAAGGATTTCATCAGCGTCCCAAAACCCTCTTCCCATTCCGATGTACCGCTGATCACCAATGCTGGGCGGGCGATGAGCTCGACCTGTTGTGCGCTGGAGGCGTCTCCCGGCGAGCGACCGTCGCTGGCCGGGGCGTCGAGCCCCGGCAGGGGTGCTTGCGCCAATGCCGGCGCAGCGAAAGCCAGAAGTCCGGCCAGCATGGTCGGAAAAAGAAGAGCCTTGCGCATCGTGCGTCTCCGGAACGGATAGGGTCAGGGCCGCAAATCAGGGCCGCCAGACAAATCAATCATGCGCATATGAGGTGGTTTGCACGATCATGCCAAGGCAATAAATCGGGCATTTGCATTTCTGCCTACGGTTTTGCTCCCGCTGCGGATTGCTGGCGCAGTCTGCCGTTTCAGCTTATAAGCCCGCCACCCGACAGGTTCCGGATCGATCATGAGCGCACTTGCCGGCCGACCCTTTTTCAAAATGAACGGGCTCGGCAATGAAATCATCCTTCTTGATCTGCGCGGCACGGATCTTTCCGTGCAGCCGCAGGAGGCGCGCGCCATTCATCGTGCGCCGGGCCTTGCCTATGACCAGCTGATGGTGCTTCACGATCCCCGCTCGCCGGGAACGGAAGCTTTCGTGCGCATCCTCAACAATGACGGCAGCGAAAGCGGTGCCTGTGGCAATGGCACGCGCTGCGTGGCCTGGCTCATCATGCGTGGCGATCCCCGCGATGTGATCTTTGTTGAAACCGTGCGCGGCCGTCTCGAATGCCGCCGCGAGGGCCCGCTGTCTTTCACGGTCGATATGGGTGAGCCGCTTTTGAATGCGCGCGACATTCCCTTGCGCGATTCTGTTGCCGATACGCGGCGCATTGCGATCGATTTCGACCTGCCGGCACTGTCGCGCCCTGCCGTGGTCAATATGGGCAATCCGCATGCGATTTTTTTCGTCGACAATGTCGATGGGCATGAATTGGAACGCAACGGGCCGCGGCTTGAACATCATCCCATGTTTCCGCAACGCGCCAATATTTCGCTCGCCCAGATCCTCAACCGCCAATCGATCAGGCTAAGGGTCTGGGAGCGCGGCGTCGGCCTGACGCAGGCCTGCGGTTCTGCTGCTTGCGCCACGCTTGTGGCTGCTGCGCGCCTCGGTCTTGCCGATCGCAAGGCGACTGTGACGCTGCCGGGTGGCGATCTTTTCATCGATTGGCGCGAAAGCGACGGCCATGTCCTCATGACCGGGCCGGTCGAGCTCGAATTCGAAGATCGTCTGTCAGCTGATTTTTTCGAGCATATGGCGTGAGCGATCACGGCGTCACAGCGGACGGACATGTCGAGGTCGTCACATTCGGCTGCCGCTTGAATGCTGTCGAATCGGAAGCCGTGCGCCGCGCGGCAAATGCGGCAGGCATGGGCCCCACAATCGTTTTCAACACATGCGCGGTGACGCAAGAGGCGGTTCGTCAGGCGCGACAGGCCATTCGTCGCGCCAGGCGCGATCGGCCCGATGCGCGCATTGTCGTGACGGGTTGCGCAGCCCAGATCGATCCTGCGGCATTTGAAAAAATGCCGGAAGTGTCTGCGCTCATCGGTAATGCCGACAAGGCGCGCCCTGAAGTCTGGCTCGATCTGGCGCGCGAGGGCCGCGCCCGCGTCAACGATATTTTCGCGCTGCCTGAAACCGCGCATCATTTCGTTGCCGGCGCCGTGGATGCGATCGAGGGCCAGACGCGCGCCTTTGTCGAGGTCCAGAACGGCTGCGATCATCGCTGCACTTTCTGCATCATTCCGTTTGGGCGGGGCCCCTCACGCTCGGCTCCGGCAGGCGATGTGGTCGCGCAGATCCGCAAGCTTTGCGCCAATGGCTATCGCGAGGCGGTGCTGACCGGCGTCGATAT